>NZ_JBLZFZ010000003.1:0-195255 GCF_050753385.1 Pantanalinema rosaneae CENA516 | reverse complement strand
AGATGTGTATAAGAGACAGCCCATGTCCCCCTCCACCGCTTCCACTCAACGCACAATTGGTTTAATTGGCAAAGAAAGTACTGGAAAATCTCAACTGATTGCCTCACTGACCCATCGCACACCCTACAGCAGCAATTTTCGTGGCTCTACAGTCACCTGTGAAACCTATGCCGGAGATGGCGCTACTTTTGTCGATACTCCTGGCATTTTATATCGTTCCGACACTGCCACGACGCGAGTCGCGCTAGAACGATTGCAGACCCATGACACGGTGTTGCTGGTGGTCAAGGCGACCCATGTGGATGAGGATTTAACCGATCTATTACCTTTAGTCGCGGGTAAGCAGGGAATTGTTGTCATCACGTTTTGGGATAAGGTATTGCCATCAACGTTTACACAGCAGATAGTTCAGCGCTGGGAACAAGCTTCCAATCTGGCGTTTATCCCAGTGGATGCAAGGCATCTGACTGCCACGCAACGACAGGAAATCTTAGCGGCAATACAGGAGTCATCGGTCTTTCCCAGTCAATGGCATCTCATTCCGGCTGGATGGCGCATCGAACCGCGTCCAACGTTGCTGGAGCATCCCCGTTTGGGTTGGCTGTTGGCGATCGCCCTGCTGCTCATACCCACCGTTCTTGCGGTCTGGTTTGCCAATACCTTTGCGGCGATCGTTGATCCACTCGTACAGGGATTGGTCAACCCAATGGTAGAAGCCCTCTCTGGCTTACCGTCCCTACCCAGGGAAATTTTGATTGGGCGCTATGGCTTGGTCACAATGGGACCATTGCTGTTTGTCTGGGCAGTGCCAACGGTCATTCTTTATGCTCTATTCCTGGGTGCTTACAAAGCCAGTGGTTTAGTCGAACGAATCACCGTTACTCTACATCCGTTATTACGTCCCTTCGGCTTATCAGGACGAGATTTGGTGCGTGTCATTATGGGGTTTGGCTGCAACGTGCCAGCCGTGATCAGCACTCGCGCCTGCTCCAGTTGTTCTCGCAAAACTTGTATTTCAGCGATCGCCTTTGGTTCTGCTTGCTCCTATCAATTGGGTGCAACCCTGGGAGTTTTCAGTGCAGCGAACTTACCCTACCTGGTGATTCCTTACCTGCTCTACCTGGCTGTCACAACATTAATTTATACCCGCCTGATTGCGCCCAAGTCGGCTCGGTCTCCCCAAAACAGTCTCATGATTGAGCATCGCACGTTTCTGGACGTTCCCCGGTGGTCAGCCATTTGGCGTGAGACAAAGGGAACGCTGAGCCAGTTCTTTACCAACGCCATTCCCATTTTTCTGGTGATCACGTTAATTGCTTCTGTCCTGGACTGGCTGGGTGTTTTGAATCGTTTGAGTCGGTTGATTAATCCAGCAATGGGGCTGTTTCGCCTACCATCGGAAGCTGCATTGCCTGTGATTCTGGCATCAGTTCGTAAAGATGGACTCCTGCTGTTTGCTGAACCTAATACGGTTAGCCTGTTGTCTCCGGTGCAAATCCTCACAGGTGTTTATCTAGCCGGAGTGCTGTTACCCTGTCTGGTGACGGCACTGACGATCGCTCGTGAACAGTCCTTCAAGTTTGCGCTGAGGTTGGTGGTGAGGCAGGCGATCGCTGCGATTGTGTTCGCCTTAATTCTGGCTTGGGGCGGTTATTTGATCCAGGCAACTTGAAGCATAGTTCAATTCCAACGAGTCATTTTGCCTCAAGCGATGCCTTGCTAGAGCGATTTTCAGAGATTTAGCTCTGCCGTAAAGCGGCATCCCATAGAATGAGAACTATTATCAGTTTTAGGTGATAGTTTCTTGTCCAGAATCCAGAGGAGAAGTTGTGATGACTGCATCAATTTACAATCCTGCCACTCAAATTGGTGGAGAGACTCAATTCTTTGAATGGGTCTGGCAAAATCAAACCTATTCACTTGCCTATGAAACACGCGGCAGCGGCACTCCAGTTCTGCTCCTGCCTGCCTTTAGCACCGTTTCCACTCGTGGCGAAATGCAGGGAATTGCCGAACAGTTAGCGACCCACTTTCAACTCGTTGCAATGGACTGGTTAGGATTTGGGCAATCCGATCGCCCCCCATTAAACTATTGCCCAGCCCTCTACCGCCAACTCCTCCAGGATTTTGTTTGCGCCCATTTTCATCAACCGATCGCCGTTGTCGCTGCCGGACATGCCGCTGGATACGCGATGCAAGCTGCTCAACAGCCAAACCTTTTCTCAAAACTGGCGTTGGTGGCTCCTACCTGGAAGGGACCATTATGCGCGATGGGTGCGCCAACACCTGTACGGGATGGGGTGCGGAACCTGGTGCAATCGCCCGGTCTGGGGCAATTCCTCTACGGGCTGAATACAACTCCCGGTTTTCTCAAATTCATGTATCGTCGCCATGTGTTTGTGAATGAAGCACGGCTTACCCCAGACTTTATAGAAGCAAAGCACCAGATTACCCAGCAACCGGGGGCACGGTTCGCCCCAGCCGCCTTTGTGACGGGAACCCTAGACCCGATGGCTAATCGAGACGAGTTTTTGACAGTGGGGCAATCCCTCACCATCCCTACCCTGGTTGTCATAGGCGAACAATCACCACCTCAATCAAAGGTTGAAATGGAAGCCTTAGCAACATTGCCTAACATCCAATCTGCTCGGCTGTCGGGAACATTGGGTATGCATGAGGAAGATGCGAGTGAAGTAGCAGCGATCGTATTACCGTTCCTACGAGCTTAATTTGTACCCATCATCAAACTTAAAACCAGGGAATGGAGTCGAAGAAACGACCCATTTGCTGAAGATTGCTAAATAAGCCTACGATCCCTCCTGCTACTCCCAAGGCAACAAGGGTATAGATCTGGGATGCCGTAATATCCGAAAGAAAATACCACCCATAGGAGAGTGGGATTAGAGCCAGGAAGCAGCCAATAAAAGCACCCCAGAAAAATCGGATCGCTGCATCGGTTAGCTTGTTGGCTGGCGGGTCGGATGGTGTCGGTGGCATTGGAAATTACCGCATTAATGAGTTGTGGATATTCTGGCACACCTCCTCACCTGCTAACGTTCGGTTTCCTCAACCCAAAACTGCCAGAATTCCGCCTCAACCCAAAACACTTGTTGAATCTCAGCTTTTATCTATAATTTGAGAATGATTATCGTTCTTTAGCAAAGAGGCGTAACCGATGGTAGCTGCCGATATTCCAAGTTCTGTCCCTGTAACCGTCCTCACAGGCTATTTAGGCGCAGGAAAGACGACGCTCCTCAACCGCATCCTGACTCATGAACATGGCAAGAAGGTCGCGGTCATTATCAATGAGTTTGGCGAGGTCGGCATCGACAATCAGTTGGTGATTGATGCCGATGAAGAAATCTTTGAGATGAATAATGGCTGTATTTGCTGTACGGTGCGAGGCGACTTAATTCGCATCATTGGCAACTTGATGAAGCGACGCAACAAGTTTGATCATCTGGTAATTGAAACCACTGGGTTGGCAGATCCTGCTCCTGTAATTCAGACCTTCTTTATGGACGAAGATGTACGCTCTCAAACCAGCCTGGATGCCGTGGTCACGGTTGTGGATGCCAAGCACATTCACCAGCACTGGGATGCCGATGAAGCGATCGAACAGCTTGCGTTTGCCGACGTGATTTTGCTAAATAAAACCGATTTGGTTACACCCGCTGAACTGGATGAATTGGAGCAGCGCATCCGTTCGATGAATGCAATGGCAAAAATCTACCGCACCAGAGATGCTCAAGTGGCAATGGACAGCATCCTGGGAGTCGGTGCTTTTGACCTGAGTCGTGCCCTGGAAATTGACCCCAATTTCTTAGGTGAGGATGCTCATGAACATGATGAGACGGTCGGTTCTGTGGCGATCGCAGAATCTGGTACGTTGAACTTTGAGCGACTGAATACCTGGATGAGTGAACTGTTACGCAATCAGGGACCAGACATTTTTCGGATGAAGGGCATTCTCAACATTGAGGGGGAAGACAATCGATTTGTGTTTCAGGGGGTTCACATGCTGTTTGATGGTAGAGCCGATCGCCCCTGGAAGCCCAACGAAACCCGCAAGAATGAACTGGTCTTTATCGGTCGCAATTTGGATGAAACACAGCTAAAAGAAGGCTTCCGGGCGTGTCTGGCATGAAAACAAAAGCACAACTGGAATTTCAACAAACCTGGCGAGGCAGTTTGTCAGATTATGTGACGGCGATCTCCTGGTCGCCCGATGGTCGCTGCTTGGCGGCTTGTTCGGCGGCTGGGGAGGTGATGTTAATCAGCTTGCCAGGTTTCCAATCTACTCTTCTCCAGAGTGAAACGGGGTACTCCGTCGATTGCCTTGCGTTTTCCCATGATGGGCAATTTTTGGCGATCGGAGGGCAAAATGGGCGGGTCAAGATCTGGTCGCTTCAATCGGGTGCGCCAGAACTTATCACCACGTTAGAAAACAAATCGGTTTGGGTCGATTGTCTGTGCTGGAATCCGACAAAGCATGAGATTGCCTTTAGCCTGGGCAAGTATGTTCAGGTTTGGGATGCTGATACACAGCAAGTTGCGGCGACGCTTAACTTCGAGGCTTCAACCGTCCTGGACCTTGATTGGCGTAGAGATGGTAAATATCTTGCTCTGGCAGGCTATCAAGGGGCAAGGGTCTGGAATGCAACCGATTGGGATGCAGAAGAGGAGGCGCTAGATATTCCCTCGGCAACGGTAGGGATCGCCTGGTCACCCGATAACCAGTTCATTGCTGAGGGCAATCTCGATAGTACTCTAAGCGTGATGGAGTGGGGTAATCCGGCTCCGTGGCTGATGCGGGGCTTTCCGGGTAAAGTGCGGCAACTGGCATGGTCTGAGGTTCCCACAAATATTGGTGTGCCGATGCTGGCATCCTGTAGTGGAGCAGCGATTGTTGTTTGGGAGCGCGATCGTGATGAGCGCATTGGGTGGTCCAGTCGGATTCTGGGTAATCATCAAGGGGTGGTGCAGGCGATCGCCTTTCAACCCGGTTCACTCCTGTTGGCATCGGCAGCAGAGGATGGTTGGGTTGCCCTTTGGCACCGGGGCACCCGACTGATTCAATCGCTTACAGGTGCATCCAATGGCTTCTCCTGCCTCACCTGGCATCCCCAGGGACATCACCTGGCAGCAGGTGGGTTGGATGGCGAGTTGCTGGTCTGGTCACAGGCTCTCCGAGGGCAGGGATTTGGCAGACGATAATAAGTCCCTTACCCATCAGACTCATCTAAATGCTCAACTACAGCCTGATAGAAACTGAAAACGTGATCATCTTGCAAGCGGTAAAACACATGCCGCCCTTGCTTGCGAGAACTCACCAGGCGAATCGTTCGTAAGGTTCTTAACTGATGGGACACGGCTGATTCATTCATCCTCACAGCCGCTGCCAGATCGCCTACACACATCTCTTGTTCCGCCAGAATAGACAGAATTCGTAGCCGATTGGGATCAGCCAGAAAGCCCAAAAACTCTGCCATCCTTTGAGCTTTCTCACTGCTCAAAGGCACCTGTTGCAACGGTTGTGTTGAGGCAACAGAACGATCATGAGGAAGATCACAACAAAGGTCTTCCCCATCGTCAGAAGTTTCAGAAGTACGCTCAGCAGGCAGATTGGGCATTTTGGAAAGGGTTTAGCGATACTCAGGAATGGCAACCACAACCTGTATGACCGCAACCTGATCCTTGAGGGTGTCCATTGGCACAAGCCTCACCGCAATAGGCTTTTTCATCTTTCATTACGGCATCGCTCAGATTCACGATACACAGGCAATCCGGGCAAGCGCATTTCATTTGAGTCACGGTAGTCATAATAATTCTCCAAGACAACTTCCTTTATCTTAATACATGAACAGTAATTCAGATGTTGGACTACCAAAAATCTTTACGATCGGGAGAAATCGCTCCATATCATGTGCTTTTTGATGACAATTTTATGAACAAAGGCTAAATTGGGTGGCTAAGTACTGGCAGAAAAACAATGAACTTAACTAAACTAACCCTCTTTTCGTGCCCTATCATCCTGGCTGCTCTGGTGCTGGTCAGCAGTCCGGCTGAAGCCAGTACACCTGCTAACCTATTGCAACCCGGCTCAGTAGAGGTTACAGTCGATCATCACGCCATTTCTGTCGCTGTTGCATCGCCCTCTGAGCGTCCCCGCATCCCAACCGGATGTTCCTGTGCCCGCTGCACCAAAGCTGAAGAACTTCTACAAGGGCAACTTCCTGCTTTCTAAGCAGAGATTAGGTTGTTAGATAGCAGTGGCAATTGGGCTTGGTAATCAGTGACTCGGCTAAAGCATTTAGTGCGATCGCCTTCTATAATCCCGTCTCCAAACAGCGCATCTGGCAGCTAGAAAAAGCGAAGAAATTGTTATTACAGTGGCGATCGCCCCAACCGCCGATCGCGTTAGCCCGTAATTTGGGTAGACCCGGACAAACGGTAACGGTTAAATCGCTAGAGCAGTTGGCGATCGAGGAGGCTGATATGCGAACGGTGATTTTGATCGGCTCCAGTAAGACTCGAATCGTACAACAGCGCCAGGGAAAACAATGGGTCTATACTCCACGTCACTATTGAAACTGCGTTAACTAATCTGCCATCAACACGCGCTCAATTCGCTCTAATGCCCAATCGAGTTGCGATCGCGTGATCACCAGTGGCGGTGCAAATCGAATGATGTCTTCGCGGGTTTCTTTTGCCAGAATGCCTTCTTGCATCAACGCTTTGCAAAATCGCCGCGCGCCACCCGCTTCTGGTTTTAGTTCCACTCCGATCAACAATCCCCGGCCTCGCACTTCTTGGATATGAGGACTGGCAATTTCACGCAATCGCATGATGAAGTACGTTCCTAATTCGGCGGCGCGATCGGGCAATTGTTCTTCTACAATTACATCCAGCGCTGCCATGCCAACTGCCGCTGCCAGTGGATTGCCCCCAAACGTGCTGCCATGATCGCCGGGATTAAACACAGCCATAACTTCGTGGGTGCTGACAAAAGCAGAAATTGGGTAGAACCCGCCGGATAGGGCTTTGCCAATGGTAATGCCATCCGGTTTCACCCCTTCATGTTCAAAGGCAAACATTTTACCCGTGCGCCCCAATCCAGTTTGAATTTCATCAAACACCAGTAGCACATTGTTCTGGCGGCATAGGCGTTCGGCTTGTTGAAGATAGCCATCGGGGGGAATCATGATACCGCCTTCCCCTTGAATCGGTTCCAAAAAGAAAGCCGCTGTATGAGGAGTGATGGCGGCTTCCAGGGCTGCCACATCGCCGTAGGGCACCACTTTGAATCCCGATGTAAACGGGCCAAACCCAGATTGATACTGCTCCTCGGTGGAAAAGCTGACAATGCTGATCGTGCGTCCGGCAAAGTTATTGCTGCACACAATAATCTCAGCCTGGTTTGCAGG
The DNA here is from genome assembly GCF_050753385.1 of Pantanalinema rosaneae CENA516. Taxonomy (NCBI): domain Bacteria; kingdom Bacillati; phylum Cyanobacteriota; class Cyanophyceae; order Leptolyngbyales; family Leptolyngbyaceae; genus Pantanalinema; species Pantanalinema rosaneae. The sequence continues at coordinate 187,828 of NZ_JBLZFZ010000003.1, read as the reverse complement.
TACGCCTTTCACGGTGTAAGCCCATTTACGAATGGCTTTAATCGCAGTTTCGACCGCTTCTGCTCCCGAATTCATTGGTAGCACCTTGGGTAAGCCTGAAATCTGACACAGCTTTTCGTAGAATCGCCCCAACTGATCATTGCGAAAGGCGCGAGAAGTCAGGGTAACTTTAGCGGCTTGTTCCACCAGTGCTTGGAGGATGCGCGGGTGACAATGACCTTGATTTAAAGCAGAATAGGCGCTCAAGCAATCCAGGTATTGATTCCCATCAATATCCCAAACCCAGACTCCCTGCCCTTTGGTAATCACCACATCTAACGGGTGATAATTGTCTGCACCATAGGTGGTTTCCAGGTCAATGTAATCTTGAGTCGTGAAGTTAGGATGGCTAGAGGAGGAAGGCGAGATAGTTTGCATCATTTTTCTCAACTTTGACGAAAGTTTGATTGGTGTTCTAGTTCCAGGACTTAACACAGCAAGTCTCAACATCATGCGCTTGCAGACGACCTACAAACGGGAGATATCCAGATAGAAAATTGAGCCACTTAGAATGGCTGAGGAGGCTAGATCTAGCCCTGCATCAGGACGACATTAAGCGTAGCTTTGGATGGTTTTTGACAATTCCAAAAGGCTGCACCTGTGGCGATCGCAGCACTGTCATTTATCCAATGTTGGCACTAAATCTTATGAGTAAAACCTGTTGCCCATTCGACCTGGGCATAAAAATTAGAAGGGGAATCATCCCCCAGCAGTAGTGGCTGGTGCATCAGCACAACACCTGACTCATTAACACTACGATACTAGCAGACAAGGAAAGCGCATCTAAAACTGTAAAGATAGCTACAAACTTTCAATGTCTCGTGATGCGGCAATCCAGGTTGAGAGGGTTGTTATCCCGCTAGAGGGGATATGCAACCAACATCAGTTTAGTTATCGTGGAAAGGTTGTCCTTTCAAGAGGTGTACGACAGCAAAATTGGTGAATCCATCCACTTTCGCTTCTGAGGTTTGGGATCTCCAGATTCGCTTGGACAAGCGACGACAATCTGATCCGGCTATTTCCTGGTACGACCACTGCGAAGCGCCCAGTATGAGCGGGCTGGCTTATTAGTCAGTCCGTGTAATCTATTCGCTGAGCAATTCGTAGGTTGTGTTGTATTTATCGTAGGTTCAGGAGAAAGCCATGAATCGGCAGAGTTTGTTGCAAGAAATTGTTCAACCCATCGATATCAAAACGTTGGAAGTGGTGGGTTTGGTTGAGTCGATGAGTCAAATGGCATTTCAGGCACGAAATTTAGGTCGAGCCGCCAAAATTTATGATGAAATGCTGCGTGATCCAGACTGTGCCATTATTTTGTGTCTGGCAGGTTCACTGTTTAGTGCAGGCTTGAAACAGGTGGTGCATGATCTAATCAGCCATAACATGGTGGATGCGATCGTCTCGACGGGAGCTAATATTGTTGATCAAGATTTTTTTGAAGCATTGGGATTCCATCACTATGTGGGTGATCCACTGGCGGATGATGAACTGCTGCGGCAAAATAGCATCGATCGCATCTATGACACCTACATTGATGAAAATCAATTGCGGGTTTGCGATCTGACGATCGCCGAGATTGCTGAATCATTGGAAAAACGCCCCTATTCCTCGCGAGAATTTATCCAGGAAATGGGACGCTACCTGGAGCAACGGGGTATCGATACGCCTTCCGTAGTATTGGCAGCGTATCAGCATCAGATCCCCATTTTTGTGCCAGCGTTTAGCGATTGTTCCGCAGGCTTCGGGTTAGTCCATCACCAATGGAATTCTCCCGATGCTCACCTGACGATCGACTCGGTGCGCGACTTTCGGGAGTTGACCCAATGCAAACTGGCAAGCCAATACACAGGCTTGGTGATGATTGGCGGCGGTGTTCCGAAAAACTTTGCTCAAGATACCGTCGTTGCCGCAGAATTACTGGGGTTTGATGTGAGTATGCACAAATACACGATTCAGGTCACGGTGGCAGACGAACGAGATGGGGCATTGTCTGGTTCGACGCTACGCGAAGCCCATTCCTGGGGCAAAGTGAATAAAAACGTTGAGCAGATGGTTTACTCGGAAGCGACGGTGGCTTTCCCCTTGATTGCTGGATATGCCTACGGCAAGGGAAATTGGCGCGATCGCTCAGCGCGACAATTCGCTCAGTTATTCAGTCAGCCCAACGCAAACCTGATTGCGGTTTAGTCAACGCTGAATCAATCCGCAAGACGGTGGAGTTTCCGGTTTGGTCGATCTTCACCGTCTTGCTAAAAGAACCGTTATGGCGAATACAAATGGCTGGGATTGAGTAGAAATAGTGTGGAGAGGTGAGTCGAGAAAGGAGGAAAGAAATGGATATTGTGACAGAGATCGTTGGAACGCTTTCAACCCTACGATCGCAAATTAGCCAAACAGATGCGCTGATTCTCACCTCAGAAGAGCGATTGAGTCCCCATAGGGTGGGGTGCACCGTGGGCGATCGCACCGTCCGCATTTCCTTACCCCGTTCCGCAGAATTGTTTGATGGCGATGTGCTCGCGATCGATGGCGATGTGGCAATTGTGGTGGAAGCTGCGCCGGAAGATCTGTTCATTCTCTCCCCGACTGACAAACTGACCTGGGGAGTGGTAGGGTTTCAATTGGGCAATTTACATCGTCCGGTTCGCTTCACGGAAACCTCGATCTTGACTCCTGCCGATCCAGTGGTTGCAGAACTGTTAGAGCGAATTGGAATTGCCTTTGAGCAGCGAATGACCCCATTTATTGGGCAGCGCTATGGATCGCAAGCCAGTTCTCATACGCACGGTCATACGCACGGTCATACTCATACTCACGCCCACGTTCACTAATTCAAGAGGTGCAAGATGCGAAAACCTGTGCGAATTGGTATTGGTGGACCTGTAGGATCAGGTAAAACAGCATTACTGGATCAACTGTGTAAACAGATGCGACAGCAATATTCGATCGCTGCTATTACCAACGATATTTTTACCAAAGAAGATGCTGAGTTTTTAATGCGGAGTGGCGCGTTGAGCAGCGATCGTATTCGGGGTGTGGAAACCGGAGGTTGTCCCCATACGGCGATTCGAGATGATACTTCGATGAATCAATATGCGATTGACGAAATGCTGTTGTTGCATCCTGATTTAGATATTCTGTTTCTCGAAAGTGGTGGAGACAATTTAGCGGCTACCTTCAGTCCAGAGTTAGTTGATAGCCATATCTACGTGATTGATGTGGCAGAAGGCGACAAAATTCCCCGTAAAGGAGGCCCCGGTATCACCAAATCGCCGCTCTTAGTCATCAACAAAATTGATTTAGCACCCTATGTGGGAGCAGATTTGGGCGTGATGGAACGAGATTCCAAACAAATGCGGGGAACTCGTCCATTTGTGTTTACTAATTTACGCACAGGTAAAGGACTCGACCAGGTGATCGATTGGATTGAGTGCGAAGTGCTGTTGCTCGATAAACAAGCCAGTTAGAGATCGAGATTGAGGAATTCAGACGAACCCTATCAACTTTAGAAGCTGAGTTGTGTAGGGGTTGTACAGCCTCAGATCTTACTGAGAATTTATTGCGATAACCAGCGGACAGGAATAAAGGCTGCAATCGCAGCTTTCATCGGTATGACGGGAGTAAGACCAGGAGTAGTTGATTCCTGGTAGGTGGCTCAGCCTATCTGACAAGCTCAGATAGCATCTTCACAATCTCACAGGTGCATTGACTAGGCTAATGGCGGGCAGCAGGGATATCTTTTAACAAAACTTAACTCGATCTTATTGAGAATAATTTTAAACTAGCTCTTGCTACTTTATTGAGAAGTTATCTCAACTAGAAAATGTCTATGAATAGTGATGATTTAGTCAGTCATCGGACGGCTGATCGGCAAGCTGACCGTTGGCAGGAATTTGTATATGTCAGCGATGCAGTGATTGAGCCGTCGAGTCAGACAAGCTTGCCACCAGACGTGGCAGAGAGTTCCCGCAATGCCAGGGTTTTTCCGCTGTCTATGATGCAGGTAGGCGATCGCGTTCGGATTGTGTCGCTCAATTGTGGTGAATCCAACAATCGCCTGATGGGGATGGGATTGATCCCTGGTGCAGTGCTGGAGGTCATGAGCAGCAGGGCAACGGGGTCAGTGATCGTGTCTCTGCAAGATCATCGCCTGGGCTTGGGCGCAGAGATGGCAGAACGGATTCAAGTGATTGATGCAGACCAACCCATAGAGATTCCTCAAGCAAGTCCAGCAGCAACGATAGAACCGATGCAAACCACTCCTGATAGGTTCCCCGTCAAACTGCGAGATGCGGCGATCGGCTCGGTGTTACGAGTTGTCGGCTACGAACCCACCGCGCGGGACTACAAACGCAAGCTTCTGGCGATGGGGTTAACACCCGGTACGGAACTGAGGGTAATGCGCCATGCCCCCCTGGGCGACCCAACGGAAATTGAAGTGCGTGACTTTCACCTGAGTCTGCGAAAAGATGAAGCCGATGCCCTGATTGTCACACCCATTACCGGAGAAGCATCATGACGCAAGCAACGATTGGATTGGTCGGCAATCCCAACTGTGGCAAAACCATGCTGTTTAATGCTCTAACCGGAGCCAATCAGCGTGTGGGCAACTGGCCCGGTGTGACGGTCGAACGGAAAGAAGGCAGCTATCGCGCTCATGGTCAGCCCGTGACGGTAGTGGATTTGCCCGGTGTGTATTCGGTGGATGCAGAAGACAACACCACCGGACTGGATGAACTGGTGGCACGAGATTATCTGCTGTCTGATGAGGCAGATGTCATCATCAACATTGTCGATGCCTCCAATCTGGAGCGGAATCTCTATCTCACCACTCAGATTCTGGAGATGGGCGTGCCGATCATCATCGCCCTCAACATGATGGATCTGGCGGAGAAACGGGAAATTCGCATTGATTCCCGGCTACTATCTGAACGTCTGGGCTGTCCGGTCGTTCCCCTCTCTGCCCATACCGGAAAAGGCGTGCCGCAGTTAAAAGAGGCGATTCATCAGGCTTTGATCCATTCCACAATTCCCAGCACCTATGTGGCCTATCCTCCAGTAATTGAGGAGGCACTGGCTGATTTAATTCCAGTGCTGCAAACGCGAGCGATCGCCAATCCTGCTCATATTCGCTGGTTTGCGTTGAATCTGTTGCAGTATGACGATCGCCACTTGCCGGATCTGGGACGAGATACCCTGCGACAGATTGCCGAGCATCGGCACCGCATTCATCAGACCCTGGGAGAAGATACTGATTTACTGATTGCAGATAGCCGCTATACCTGGATTCGGCGCATGATTCAGGGCGTTACCGAACGGACTCATTTGGTGAAACAAACAGTGTCCGATCGCATCGATCGCTTGGTGCTAAACCGCTGGCTGGGGATTCCCATCTTTTTGGTGGTGATGTACCTCATGTTTATGGTGTCAATCAATGTGGGAGGAGCCTTTATTGATTTCTTTGATATTGGCATGGATACACTCGTGGTGCAGGGTCCTGCCCATTTGTTAGAACAAATCCATGCACCGGGTTGGTTGATTGGCTTGCTAACCGCTGGTGTGGGTGGTGGCATTAAAACAACTTCAACCTTCATTCCTCAAATTGGTCTGTTGTTTATCTTTCTCTCCGTCCTGGAAGATTCAGGCTACATGGCACGGGCCGCATTTGTCATGGATCGGTTGATGCGGTTTATCGGGCTTCCCGGTAAATCCTTTGTGCCGATGATGGTGGGATTTGGTTGCAACATTCCGGGCATTATGGCAACCCGGACGCTGGAAAATCGGCGCGATCGCTTGATGACGATCTTGATGAATCCGTTTATGTCGTGTGGTGCCCGTCTGCCTGTCTATGCTCTTTTTTGCGCGGCTTTCTTCCCCACCAACGGTCAAAATATCGTTTTCCTGCTTTATATCCTGGGTATTCTGGCAGCCGTCTTTACCGGACTGGTGATGAAGAAAACCCTGTTCCGGGGCGATGCCGCGCCCTTTGTGATGGAACTGCCCCCGTACCATATTCCTACAGTTAAGGGGGTGCTGATTCGTGCCTGGGATCGGCTCAAGGCGTTCATTACCAAAGCTGGACGCATGATTGTGGTGATGGTGTTGATTTTAGGCTTAATTAACTCCGTTGGCATGGACGGTTCCTTTGGCAAACAGAATAGTCAGGATTCAATTCTGAGTGCTTTCAGCCGCACGATTACCCCCGTGTTCACCCCAATGGGAATTCAGTCGGAAAACTGGCCTGCGACAGTGGGGCTAATGACCGGAGTATTTGCCAAGGAAGTCATGGTCGGCACAATGGACTCCCTCTATACCCAACTGGCAGAACAGGCATCCGGCACCAGCAACGAAGAAGAACCGTTCGATTTTTGGGGCGGTATCGGGGAAGCCTTCGCCAGCATTCCCAAGAACCTGGCAGACTTGACTAATCAGGTGCTAGACCCAATCGGACTCAACATTTTGAACGATACAGGCGATCAACAGGCAGCGGCGGCAGCACAGGACGTTCATTACACCACTTTCGGACAAATGGCGACCCGATTTGGTAGCACGACTGCGGCGATCGCTTTCCTGCTCTTTGTGCTGCTCTACTTCCCCTGTGTCTCCGCCACAGCAGCCGTCTACCGCGAAACCAACCTGGGTTGGACAGCCTTTGTGGGAGCCTGGACGACTGGGTTGGCCTATTGGGTTGCCACTTTCTACTACCAGTTCATGACGTTTAACCAGCATCCCGGCAGCACGATTGCCTGGTTGGTGGGTCTGGCTCTATTCATGGTCGCAGTGCTGCTGGGATTGAAATGGTTTAGCGATCGCCGTCGCATTCCACCCCAGAGTTCAAATCGTCAAAGCGTGTTGGTCAATCAATGATTCTGCAACAACTCCAAACCTACCTCCGCACCCATCCCCAAACGTCTCTGGAAGAACTTGCCCGTCAGTTTCAAACCGATGCCGATGCCCTGCGAGAAATGCTGAATTTGCTGATTCGCAAAGGGCGTGTACGTAAACTGGCAGGCAAACAGTGTGGTGGCTGTCATAGCTGTGCCCCAGAGAGTTTGGAACTGTATGAGTGGATCTATTCTAATTCTTGATTTTTGATAGAGGAGTAATTGAATAATGCTATCAACAGCGATGATCGATCGGTTGAACGAACAAATCAACCTGGAAATGTTTTCGTCTCACCTTTATTTGCAAATGAGTTCCTGGTGTGCCTACAAAGCTCTGGATGGATGCGCCACCTTCCTCAGTCAACACGCTGATGAAGAAATGATGCACATGCGACGGCTGATCAGCTACCTGCAAGAAACGGGGGCACTCGCCATTATCGGCGGCATGGACGCACCGCCGAAAGCGTTTAATTCCTTGCAGGAAATGTTTGAAAAGATTTACATCCATGAACAATCTATTACCGGGAAAATCAACGATCTCGTCCATCTGGCAAATACAGAACCGGACTATTCCACTCTGCAATTTCTGCAATGGTATGTGGCAGAACAACACCAGGAAGAGTTCTTGTTTAAGAGTATTCTCGACAAGATTAAGTTGATTGGCACAGACGGCCAGGGCTTGTTCTTTATTGATCGCGAAGTTGCCGCACTGGCTGCCATCAAAAGCAAGGAAACAACAGCTATGGCATAAGGGACTCGCCAGAAAATGGCATCCCATCCACTCATCTACTCATCCACCGTCTAATCTCTGGGATTTTATTTAATCCACGATCCTAAGCGTATCGCATCCACCGCTTAGCCATTTAGTTGGGGCGAGGATGATCCCCCTGTTGCCTCACTCAGACAGTTTCAAGATGCGATATTGCACCCCCTGATCAAAAATTCGGGTTCCCCCGCCCTCGGCGATCGTTTGCCGTAGAGCCGTTGGATCGGTGACTGCAACTCCGGCCAGATAATCAATCCCCATATCCACTAACTCAGGCAACCAGGGAACGGTGGGCTCCATCAATACCAACTCTGCTGATTGAGCGAGTTCAACTAGGCGGGGAAACGTCTTATTGGCGATGGAGGTTGCGGTGAGGAAGACCCAATCGGCATCGGGCAACAGGTACTCACAGGCGGTATCCGGCAAATCCTGAGCCGTGGGTTGACGCTCCAATATGGTCAGGTCTGCTGCTTGTTCGTACTGGGAGAGTCCGGGATACCGCCCAATAATCACCACTCGTTTCCCTCGAATCAGCGGGAGAAAATGCTCAAACACGGCTAGATTGGCAGAACCTTGTGGAGAAAGGGGTTGTGCCTGGGAGAGTAAGGGTGATATCTGGTTGATCACCGAATTGATCACAGCCATACCGATCGCTGCTTGGTAGCTATCCCAGGAGCGTAGCCAGGGAGCCAGATCTGCGATCGCCATTCCCACCAGCGTTCCCGACCAGGGTAAGGTGCGAGTCGGCTGACCGGGACTCATGCATAAGCCAATTCCTTCCGTTCGGCAAAACGTCCAGGTCAGTCCAATGATAATTTCTTGCACTGCCGTATCACTACAGCTTGACTCTAACAGCAAATCATAAATTTCACGGGGGTGAATCTTCATTTAGTGCAATCGTTCAATCAAATGATCCACCACTCGCAACGCATTAGCGATAATGGTCAGAGCAGGGCTGACGCTGGCGTTAGATGGGAAAAAACTGCTATCAACGACATAGAGATTATCGATATCATGAGTGCGACAATTCAGGTCTAATACAGATGTCGTGGGATCTTCACCAAACCGACAGGTGCCACATTGATTTGCCATCACCTGAATCGGAATTTCACCGCGCGGATGCATCACACCCCGCTGAAATCCATCCAGTTCTTTTTCAATCGTTTTGAGGCTATCAGTCCAGCGGTAAATCAGGCGATCGTGGGCTTCCACGTTGTTGGGAGTGTAGTCGATAGACAGTTTCTCCCCTTTGACCCGAACTCGATTATCTGGATTGGGTAAATCTTCCGTTTGTGCCCACCAGCTGATCGAGTGGGTGGCTAATTGCTTCAGTCCAAAACCGGGCATGAATTTTGCTAGAACCGAAAACATCGGCGGGGCTTCTGCAAAGATGATATCGGTGAGTAAACCACCTGCGTTTTGAATGTGTCCCATTGGATACGGGAAATCGCGATCGCCCCCATAAAAATCATTGATGCAAACGGTTTTGGGAAACGCACCAGAATTAGGTTTGGTACTCAGTTGCACCACAACCGTCATCAAGCTTTTCATCAGATTGCGACCGACCAGACCGGAACTATTGGCTAACCCATTGGGGTGGCGATCGCTGCTCGATCGCAGGAGCAGAGCCGCCGAGTTAACTGCTCCACAGGATAGCACCACCAGATCCGCCAGAAACAAATAGGATTGTCCAGCGATTTCGGCTTCTACACCCTTCACGGCTTGCCCTGATGGATTGGTATGCAGGCAAACCACCTTAGCCCCTGTTTTCAGATTCACATTCGGATGCTTCAACGCAGGGACAATGCCACTCACTTCAGAATCATTGGTGGGATCATCCGTTTGCCGCGTTAAGCCCAGGGGCAGTGGAGCAGGGTGTAAACCTTGCTGGGTTAGCCCTTCTACAATGGACTCAATCTGCGGATCATGGGAGACGGCAGGGAAGGGATAGTCCCGGCTGTGGGGTGGCTCGGTGAAGTCAGCACCTACCTGACCATGCACCTGGTAAAGCTGCTCGGCTGCTGTGTAATAGGGTTCAAAGTCTGCGTACTTGATTCCCCACTCCGGAGAAACGCCCGACTGATGGTTTGCTGTCTCAAAATCCTGTTCGCGAAATCGCGTCAGCACGGCACCATAGATTTTGGTATTACCGCCGATCGCATAATTCATCTGTGGTGAAAACGGCTCCCCATCTCTGTCATACCATTGTTCAGGAGCGTGGTAGCGTTCGCGCTTGAAGATATCCACATTACTGCGATTCTGTTCTTCTAAGGGCATGAAATCACCCCGTTCCAGAACCAAAATTTTCTTGCCGGTGGGAGCCAGTTTTGCAGCCAGTGTACCACCTACCGCACCCGTGCCAACAATAATCAGATCATAAATTTTGTCATCGATAATCATAAGATCCCCTCACTGCCAAACCACTACTGCCAGACATAGATCAGCACAAACAAAATAATCCAGATGACATCGACGAAGTGCCAAAACAGGGATGTTGCCGCTACCCCAAATTCACCGTGATCGTAATTACCGGGGATGAACGATCTCACCAGCATGATCGTCTGCAATAAAATCCCCGTCAGCACATGCAGCCCGTGAAATCCGGTGAGCAGGTAAAAGGTGCCACCAAATACGCCATCGGTAAAGCCAAACGACAGACTGCGCCATTCCACCGCCTGTCCATAGAGGAAATAGCTGCCCATTGCCATCGTTAACAGCCAGAAAAACCGGAATCCCCAGAGATTTTTGACATGCAGGAACCGTTCGGCAACGTAGATGACAAAACTACTGGAAACTAATACCACCGTATTAATTGCGGGTTCGCGGGTTTCCAGTCCTGTCACACCGAGAGGCAACCAGTCCAGAGCACTGGTTTTGTAGACAATATAGCCAGTAAAAAAGCTGAGGAAAATCACACTTTCCGACAGCAGAAACGCGATGAAGCCAAACATGCTGTTGCCCGCTTCGTCGTGATGGTGTTCGGCACTGACGTGTAGATCGGTCGTGGGAGCCGTGGGAGCCTTTGCGTTTAAAGAAGAATCGACTTCAGTGGGATTCATGGGCAACCTCCAACCGATCCGGATTGGCAACCAGGGGTTCAGTCTTCCCGTAGCCATAGGGTTCTGCGATCACGATCGGCAACTCCTCATAGTTTTCAACCGTGGGTGGTGAGGAGACCAACCATTCCAGCCCGATCGCCCGCCAGGGATTTTTAGGAGCCGCTTCACCCTGCACCCAGGAGCCAATCATGTTCAGAATAAAGGGCAAGGTGGACATCCCCAACAGGAACGCCCCTAAACTGGCAACTACATTCCAGAAGGCGAATTCCGGGTCATAGGAGGCAACCCGGCGGGGCATTCCCTGCAAGCCCAGGGGATGCATGGGGAAGAAGTTGAGATTCGTGCCAATAAAGGTCAACACAAAGTGCAACTTGCCCAACCCTTCCGAATACATGCGTCCCGTCATTTTGGGAAACCAGTGATACAGCGCCGCATACATTCCCATCACCACCGCACCGTAAATCACATAGTGGAAGTGACCGACGACAAAATAGGTGTTGTTAACGTGAATGTCAAAGGGAACTGATGCCAGCATGATGCCTGTCACCCCTGCAAAGACAAACATCACCAGCCCGCCCAGAGCAAATAACATGGGCGTATTCAGACGCAGCTTACCGCCCCAAATCGTGGCAACCCAGGCAAATACCTTGATGCCCGTAGGTACGGAAATCAGCATCGTCGTTGCCATAAACACCATCCGCATCCAGCCCGGAGTCCCGCTGGCAAACATGTGATGCACCCAGACAATGCCGCTTAACCCCGTGATGATCAGAGACGAAATGGCAACGACCTTGTAGCCAAACAGCGGTTTGCGGGCGTAGACCGGGAAAATTTCTGAGAAAATGCCAAAAATCGGCAGGATGATGACATACACAGCGGGGTGGGAATAGAACCAGAAGAAGTGTTGAAACAACACCGGATCACCACCCTTAGCGGGATCAAAAAAGCTGGTGCCAATGGTCAGATCAAACAGCAGCATAACAGCTCCGGCGGTCAGAGCAGGCAAGCCAAATAGTTGAATGATCTGCGCCGCAAAAATCGTCCAGACAAACACAGGCATGCGAAACCAGGTCATGCCCGGTGCCCGCATTCGCACGATTGTCGTGACAAAGTTCACGGCTCCCATGATGGACGATACGCCAGAAATGGCGACTGCCAGAATCCACAGCACCTGCCCGTTGATCAGATTTCCCGTGGGATTCTGGAGACTTACCGGAGGATACGCCCACCAACCCGATTGGGAGGGTCCGCCAGGAATCAGAAAACTTGCCATCAAAATCACCCCGAACACAGGCACCATCCAGAATGCCGCCGCATTCAGGCGGGGAAAGGCCATATCCTTTGCTCCAATCATCAGGGGCACCAGATAGTTGGATAGCCCCACCAGGGAGGGGAATGTCCACAGAAATAGCATCACCGTACCGTGCATCGTGAACATGGCGTTGTACACGGCGCGATCGAGTAGATCGGCTTCTGGGGTAATCAGTTCCCCCCGAATGATCATGGCAAAGATGCCACCCACTAAGAAGAAGAAGAAGGACGTAACCAGGTATTGAATCCCAATCACTTTGTGATCGGTACTGAAACTAAAGAACCGCTTCCAGTTGTTTGGCGCACCGGGGAGCGGTTGTTCAATCTGGGCGATCGCATCAACCGAAAGATTTGTCATGGGGTACTCGTTGGAAAACTGGGAGAGTTAACGATCGGGGGAGGCACAGGCTCGACAATCTTCCAGCCTGTACTGATGGGATTGTGGGCCCGCTGATATTCATCAAAGGCGCGGTTATAAGCGGCAACGGGAGGTTGGGTTGCCACTGCTACCAGCCACTGCTGATATGCTTCCGGCGACTCCACCACTACATCGGTTTGCATCGCGGCAAAATAGGTGCCACTGTACTGGGAATCTCGCAGGCGATAGCGTCCCTCCCGAATCGGAGTAAATTCAAACTCAATCACCTGTCCAGGGATGATGTCTTGCTTAACACGGAAGGCGGGCACAAAAAAGCCATGCAGCACATCTTCAGAATGCAGTGCCAGTTTGATCCGCTGACGATTGGGTAAATGCAGTTCGGTACTGGTGATGGCGGGTTGAGGATAATGGAACTCCCATGCCCATTGCCGTGCGTAAACGTCAATGAGTTCTACCGACGGTTGATCGGGAGATTCCTCAAGTGGGGCTGCTTCCGCTGTTGCCATGCCCATGTGCACATGCTCCATCGGACCCAGAATCGACATCTGGTCATAGATCTGATAGCTGTAGCCCGCAATCCAGATCACCAGGACAAAAGGAATAGCTGTCCAGACGATTTCCAGGGGCACATTGCCCTCAATAGGGGGGCCATCGCTAAAGTCATACTTACCTGCCTGTTGGAACAGAACGGCATAGGTCAGCGTCCCAACCACGCCCAGAAAAATAAAGGTTCCCAGCGTCACCAGAAAGCTAAACAACTGATCCACCAGCACCGCTTCTGCGGACGCTTGGGGGGGAAACCAGGAATACGCTTGCTGCCCCATCCATAAACTGATGAGAGCAAGGGCAATTGCCACGACTCCTAAGGTTAAAATTGTGCGAATGTTCATGCGTCCCATCATTTCAACAGCAAATTCGGATTCTCACCGATTCGCAACAGGCGATCGGCGGTGATATGCACACCAAATTCCGCTGCCATCTGTGCGCCCAGCGTCCCGTGGGCAAACATCAAGACAAAGATCCCCAAGCCCACCAGGAGATAGCTCCACTGCACCTGCTGTGCCTGGTCTTTGCGCCAGATAAACCGCTGAAATCCACGCCAAACAGTCATTGCTACAATCAATAGCAACAGCACCACCCCGCCCACTCCATGCCAGAGCAGCGTTTCCATGGCCTGCAATCCCCAGGCACTCGTAACATCCACAGGAGGGGTTGCCAGCAAGATTTCATAGAAACCAGCGGCGACGGTAAAGAAAGTAACGGTGGCAGCCGCGACGATGTTGTACCAACCCACGTCAAAGAAGTTAGATCGCGTGGTTGGAATGGCCAGAAACTTAAAGACGGGTTTTTCTAGAGGAAACAAAACACCGACGATATCAAAGGCGATCGCCATAATAAACAAACCCAAAGTCAAATGCACCAGATTCGGATGAATCGGGATGGGATAGGGCAATCCATTGGCACCTAATTGATCCCTGAGTTGATCAATTAAATCCAGGCTCACTACAGCACCCCCTGCTTCATTGCTTCCACCACTGGCACTGTATGCAGTCCGTAAACCCAGACCAGAAGATCCCCCAAATAAACCTGAACACAAACTATCCCTACTAATACAATGCCCACCCCTAAAAATGGGATGGGTAACTCCTTCGGATTGCGAGAGCGTAAGACATACCGCCATGCTGTGATCGCGGCAATGATGCCAGAGAGTGACCAGCCCAACAGCGTATGCAAATTCAGGGTTGACTCGGCGGCGGCGTAAGGTTCTGCTAATCCTGCCTCAATTTGCCCAAAGATGATCGCAATAAAGATCGAGATGGTTGCAAAAAATAAGTTCCACCAACTCACCTCGTAAAAACGGATGTTGCGGGTGAAATAGCCCAGAACATCGCAGAACACCGCGAATAACACCATTGCAATCACGAAATGCACGACGATCGGATGCATCGTATCGGGATAAGGCAGGTTGTGATCATTAAGTGGGGGAAGATACTCCAGCATAGTTAAAATGAAGAGCGGCAAAACGCTACTGAGGATAAAGCTAAAACGCGAAACAAAGATCAGTCTGTATCATTGAAAGCAACTCAATAAAAATTACAAAGTCTAGCGTGGTAAGGACTAGAATCGTAAAAACCTGCTCACCTGCAACATTTTCCATATTCGCTACAGCCCCCTATCTCTTATCCTCTTGGTTAGTCAAACTAAAAATCGACAAGAACTCCATTGTTTTGGAGGGAGCCAATCGTCACTTTAGACTGCGATTGAAATAGTCTAAAGTAGTTTGACTCTTCCGCAGCTTACTCAGTAAACCCCCTTTCTAGATGGGTTCTTAGGATTCTTTTAAGACTCGATCTCATGTTTGAAAGTATGACAATCTGTCAAACTTATGTAAGACAGATTGTCTTTTGACATCCCTATAAATCTTTGATTAATTTTGAGTCTAAATTAAAAGTTGCATAGAAGTTAAAGCTGTTTGTTTGACATCTCAGAGCAAGCATTTAAGATAACAGCTTCAAGTCAAAATCATTTCAGTTATTGAACTGAGAGTCATAATTGATTGAAAGTCAATTTCTTCAATATGACTGAGATAGTTTTGCTGTTTAGTATTTGATTTAGCTCTAGGTTTCACCCCTCTCAAGCGGCAAGCAACCTTGCTGACTCGCAGAAAGATTGCCATGGCTCTATTGATACTCCTGATCACGGTTGGATCGGCTTGGCTCCTGCGGATGACTTGGATTGAGTCAAACGGGCAATGGGGCGATCGCTGGTACTCTGCCTTGAGGCAATTTCTTTTACCTCCATTGCTACTCTTGACAACTGCGATCTCGATTCCTTTGCAGATGTTGAGTTATTCTGTGATCTGGTCATGGGACAAAAAGTTGAGCTGCGCGGTTTGTGTTGTCTTTTTGGGATGGGCATTACTGCTTTGGTTGCATCTGATGCAGCGTGGAAAACGGATGCTTCAACAGGTGAATCTCTATCCTGAAATGAATCTGTATACTGCAACCGCTCGGATTGTTAATTTTTCTATGCCCTACAGTGCTCAAATCGGGTTCTGGCGACCGCTACTGGTGGTTAGCACAGGATTATTCACTGTTCTAGAACCGTGCCATCTTGAAGCGGTTCTCGCCCACGAACAAGCACACTCTCACTACCGAGATACATTCTGGTTCTTCTGGCTAGGGTGGGTGCGTCGAACAACAAGTTGGCTACCTGAAACAGAAGCAATCTGGCAAGAGCTTCTGTTGTTACGAGAATTGCGAGCCGATCAATACGCTGCGCTGCAAACCAATCCTCTCTTGCTGGCGGAAGCATTAGTTTTGGTGGCTCAAAATACACCTCTATTGCCTGAAGATGGCTATATTGCGTTTAATCAGGCTTCCTCTCAAGGTCGTTTGGTTCAAAGAATTGAAGCACTCCTCAGCGAACCCACCTCGATAAATCTGTCTAGCTGGAAACTATGGGGCGCACTGTTGCCGATGCTAATTCCGTTCCTTGCAATTGTTTGTCATTTCTATGCAGCTTTTTAGTGAGACCTATCTTTATTAGTGAGACATATGATGATGAGGACTCATCTCTGTCTCCGAGGGTTGCTGCTGCATCTCAACTGGATTAAGCGGTTTTAAGCTCATATTGACTTTGCCGAAACTGGCTAATCCCATTGTGATGATTCCGGCACTGAACAGCCCCATTGAGACAAACCCAATCGAAATGACACCCATTGGGACAAACCCAATCGAAATCAATCCATGAGGAATGGCACCGATTGAAATTAATCCATGAGGAGAAACTCCGATTGAGAAAATACCATCGTGAGGTGCAATGCCTATCTCAACAAGCTTTAACCGCTTGGATTTCGGTTGTTCACGAGTCATACAATTCAGCCTAAAACTTAAACAGAGTTGGCCTGGATTAACTTACAAGCCTGATTCAAGTTTGTCAAAAGACAAAGTGTCATACTGACTCAGATTTGTCTTGCTAAATTTTGTCTTGTAAATATATTGTCATGTTTGACAATCAGTCTTTTGACGAATCCATATTGATTGGTCATCTTAAGCGAAGGTACCTTTTTCTAAAGTACAGATAGAAATTAATCGACGCAGTTAGGGTGGTACACGATGTGTCAATTTCCTCAAAGGAGCCTGAATGAAATTTTCTTCTGTGTTACCCCCTACCTCACTTTCTGAAACCCAAGAGTGGGGAGACTTTGTGATGAATTCACCCAAACAGCTCTGGTCTTTGCTTTTCATTGGGATTGGCATCATCCTTAGCATTATTGATTCTCATCCACCTCTAGTCGGGTTAGCTGCTGTTGCTGGAACAACACTATTGCCTAAACGTGCGATCGGAGTGATGACCTTAGTTTGGTTTGTCAACTCGATTCAGATTTACAGAGACCCGAACCATTCAGGCCTTATAGCATCCCTTATCTGGATGTTGATTACAGGGTTGGGCATTGTTTTGACCACGGGATTAGCCGCGATTAAGCCCAAGCTGATGCAAAAGTCACCCCTTGAACATCTACTTTGGGTTAGCGTGGTGAGTTTATTGGGGCTGATGATCGTTGAAGTGCTGCACACGGTATTCTGGAATACTTTGGGAGGCTATGGGTTAACATTTGAAGTCTTTGGTTGGATGTTCAGTAAAGAGTTATTTTGGGCAATCACTCTCACGGTTGGACAGTGGCTAATTGCATCATTCAGACGTGATTTTGTAGTATCACGCCCTCATTAAGGAAGGAATCAGGATGCGGAGATGATGGGGGAGCCAATGCATCATCTCCTTCGCCTTTGAGATTGCTTTGAATGCAAAGATGAACGCACGGAAATGATCCACCTCTATCAGCCTATACTCAGTTTTTTGGTTGCAGTGAGTATTTCGCTGTTGCTGATGGTGTCACCTGTATTTGCAGCCACATCTCAAAGCATTCCAAGTCCTGAAAAACTCTATTTTCAGGAAGGCGTTGCTTTATTCAATGACGGAAACTATTCCGTTGCTGTTGAAGCCTTTTCTAAGGCGATTCAAGAAAATGAGAACTACAGCGCAGCCTATGGAAATCGCTGTTTAAGTTATATTGAATTGCAAAATTATCCAAGTGCGATCGCAGATTGCACAACAGCGATCGCATTGACTTCTAATAATGCCGAAGCCTACCTAAACCGAGGACTCGCCCACTATCGACTAGGGGAATACGCAACAGCAATCGCCGACTTCACCCAATTGCTTCAAATCAAACCCCATGACCATCGGGCGCACTACAATCGGGGGCTGGCATACGTCGAGCAAGGTCAGTATCGAGAAGCGGTTGTAGACTATGGTGAAGCCTTACGACAAGTTTCCTCCCTCGATACCGCGTCCCTTACTTTGATTTATAACGATCAAGGAGTGGCTTACTTGATGTTGGGTCAAGATCGAGAGGCGATCGCGGCTTTAACTCAAGCGATTCACTATCATGCCAGTGATGCCAGAGCTTTGTTTAATCGGGGCTGCGCCTATCATCGTTTGGGGAATGAAACTGCGGCTCTAGAAGATTTTAGTCAGGTTACGGTGATTGATCCGGACTATGCTCAGGCGTATCTTAATCGTGGGCTAATTCAGCATCAGTTAGGAGAGCAGGACAAAGCGATCGCGAATCTGCGTCAGGCGGCTCAACAGTTCCTGAGTCAAGGGAACGTCACTGCCCATCGACAGACCCTCAATCTGCTCCACAAAATCCAAGCTTCTCCGTCCACCATTGGATAAGTCGTAAGGAGAGGACGATTACGCCGTTGATATTACCTGAAGAAATGCAAAGGCGACACAATTTAGCCGTTCAAGTATTGAACAGTTATGAAACAATCCTGGCTGCGATTGCCTGGAAGGGCTTTCAAAATCAGGGTCGAGGCTATATATTTGTCGCTCTGGTATTAAATTCAGCGACAACGATGGATCGAGTCAGAATTCAGTATTGTGCCAAAGACAATCACTCCGCTTCTTTCCCATCAGTGGATGCAGCCTATGAGCAACAGCAAAAAGAGCTGATTACGCTCTTGGCAAGCTATCATCCTCGCCAAGAATTCATCGCTGTAATTGTCTGGAGTGATCAGTTTATCCCCGATGATCCCCAAGCAATGCCAACTGAGCATTGGTTTTGTCATGTGCCACAAATGTCTCCGATACAGGCATTCACGGCTGTAAAGCGTCGTCCCTCGGAATTTGGCATGAAGCAGTTTCCATAAAACTGCTTTCAGGCTCTAATAATCGCCTGCAACTTTGCCGCGAAACACGACATAGTTATAAATTGTGTAAGCCAACAGAATTGGAATCAAAAAGCCAATAAAGGTCAGCATAAAAACGAGCGAACTGGGAGAAGCAGCGGCTTGATAGATGGTGATGCTGGGGGGAATGATTTTAGGGAAAATAACAAACCCCAATCCGATAAATGAGAGCGAGAATAGCAGAAATGTCCAGATCAGTGGTGTCACTTCTTCCCGCCGTTTCAAGCTCTGCAACAGCAGACCAATGAGTAAAACACCTAAGAGGGGAATTAAGCCAAAGATATACACCAGCGGTGCCGTGAACAACTGCGATCGCGCCTGTTCTGAAAAAGCTGGAGTGCTGATGGTAATGAAAACTGCACCCGCAAAGGTTGTCCAGGCAGCGATCGTCGCCGTTTTGTAATGGGTTTCTTGCAATTCTCCAGAAGTTTTCAAGATCAGGTAAGCCGAGCCGACCAACACATACGCCTGAATCAAGGTCAGCGCCACCACGACCGAGCGCCAGGTCAACCAATCCCAAATTCCACCCGCAAAATGTCCGGACGCATCTACCGTAATGCCTTCAAACACACTGCCCAATGCAAAACCCTGCCCTAATGCCGCCAAGAAACTTCCGACACCAAAGGCAATATTCCAGATGAATTTGCGATCGGCATTTTCCCGAAATTCAAACGAAACGGCTCGCAGAATTAAGCCCACGACCATAATGACCGCAGGGAGGTACAAGGCATTCAAAATGGTGGCATAGGCCAGGGGAAATGCCCCAAACAGCGAACCGCCCATCAAAATTAGCCAGGTCTCATTGGCATCCCACACATTACCCAAACTAGTCATCAAGATACTGCGCCGGTCCTCATTGGTGGCAGTAAGGGAGAGAATCCCAACCCCCAGATCAAAACCATCCAGCAGGACATAGAGAAATAAAAACAAGCCCAGAATAAAAAACCAGACTTGAGGCAAAAACTGCTGTAAAGGTTCCATGCTTGCCTCCTACTGTTGCGCCTCCGCAGGGCGGTGATCAGGTTCATGTTGAGCTGGCTCGATCCCCAGTTTGGGTTGATTCCCAAATACTGGAGCAGGTAATTCTAGATTGGGACCTTTTCGCACAATCCGACTACCAAAGTACAGCGCGGCTATGAAAAACACCAGATACAGGCTGGTCAAACCAAGCAACGAGAACAGGACTTCACCAGCGGGTAAATTGGAGGCAGAGTCAACCGTGCGGAGTTCCCCGTAAACGATCCAGGGTTGTCGTCCAACACAGCGGACAATCCAGCCCGTTTCAACGGCTAAATAGCCCAATGGAGCCGCCAGGACCCAGGCACGCATCAGCCATTTTTGTTGGGCGATCGCCTCTGCGGCAAACTTTCCGCGCAGCCACTGGAGCACACTGATCCCCATGAGGGCGGCAAAAAATAATCCGATCGCCACCATGATGCGGAAGGAATAGTAAATCAAACCCACCATGTGAGGACGATTTTCCGGTTGCCATTCCCTTAAGCCTTTGACAGGTTGATCCAGCGTGGGTTTGAGTTCTAAGAGATAGCTCAACGCCCCAGGGATTTTTACCTCCCAATCATTCTGCTCGGCTTGATCATTGGGCAACGCCACCAGACTCCAATCCGCAGGCTGACCCGCCGGAACAGTCTCCCACTGGGCTTCCATCGCCGCCAGCTTAGCAGGCTGGTAGTGATAGACCTGCTCTGCACTCAAATGTCCAACAAAGACTTGCAGGGGAGCGACGAGAATGAGTACAGCCAAAATCACTTTTAGGGACTTAGCAAAGAATTCAGGCTGCCGCTGCTTCAAGATATACCAGGCACTAATGCCACCAATCACAAAGAGTGAAGTCTCCAAAGTCGCGAAAAACATATGGAGGAAACTATTGACCATAAACGGATTAGCGATCGCCTGGAAGTAATCTTGGACGACAAATTTACCGTTGACAAATGTTCCACCGGCAGGGGTTTGGAGCCAGGAATTGGCTGACAAGATCCAAAAGGTGGATAAATTTGCGCCAAAGGCAACCAGGATCGTGGAAATTAAGTGAATGACCGGGGGCACCCGTTCCCAGCCAAACAGCATAATGCCGAGGAAACTTGCCTCTAACATAAACGCCATCG
Organism: Pantanalinema rosaneae CENA516; assembly: GCF_050753385.1. Lineage (NCBI taxonomy): Bacteria > Bacillati > Cyanobacteriota > Cyanophyceae > Leptolyngbyales > Leptolyngbyaceae > Pantanalinema > Pantanalinema rosaneae. The sequence continues at coordinate 167,010 of NZ_JBLZFZ010000003.1, read as the reverse complement.
TGCCTTCAAATCCCAGGACGGTGCCAAAAAAATCACCGACGGCTTCCGAAAACGGTGCCCAATTTAAGCCGAACTGAAATGCCATTGGTAGCCCGGAGGCTACGCCAATCCCAAAGTTAAGGACGTAGATCTTCGACCAAAACCGAGCATGGTGATAGTAATCCAAGTTGCGCGTTTTTAACCACAGCCCTTCAATAATTACCAAATAAATTCCCATCCCGGTTGTCAAGACGGGCCACAGCATATGAAAAATTGCAGTTAGCGCAAATTGGATTCGTGACAGTGCAACCGTATTGGACAGCAAATCGATCATGACAAAAAATTAAATCCAAAAGAAATAAATCAAGCCTCAAGCAGGTATCTATATCAACGGTGTAGCGATTTAACTGCCCCAAAGCAAGCGACAGAGCGTCAAACCTCGATAATTTCAAGGTTTACTTCAGGATCGCTGCCCCTGATTAGGGGCGATCGCCATGATGATTAAACCGATATCACCATGCCGACTAACGCCTTACACCAAAAATATCGCCCTAAAATCCTGGCAGAACTGGTTGGACAACCCTACGTCCAAACCGCTTTGACCAATGCCATCAACCGGATGCACATAGCCCCGGCGTATCTCTTCACAGGTTCTAGAGGCACTGGTAAAACCTCTACTGCGCGTATCTTTGCCAAGTCTCTCAATTGTCTGAGTTTTGACGGACCTACCGATGAACCCTGCGGCACCTGTCAGTCTTGTCGCTTGATCGAAGCCAGCAACAGTCTGGATGTCAGTGAGATTGATGCAGCTTCCAATAATGGGGTGGATGATGCCCGTGCCTTAATTGAGCGTAGTAGCCTTACACCCGTGCAGGGACGCTACCGGATTTTTATTCTTGACGAAGCACATCAATTAACCACCCAGTCCCAAAACGCTCTGCTGAAGTGCATTGAGGAGCCGCCACCTCATGTAGTCTTTATTCTTTGTACGACAGAACTGCATAAGGTACTGCCAACGATTGTGAGTCGCTGTCAGGTGTTTCATTTTCGTGCGCTTTCCATTCAAACGATCGCTCAACACTTGCAAGAGGTTGCCGATGCTGAAGCGATCGCTGTCGAGAATGAGGCTTTGATGGCGATCGCCCGTTTTGCTGAGGGAGGCTTGCGAGATGCCCTTCAGCTTTTGGGGCAGGTTAGTCTGCTGGGTGAAGCCGTGACCGCGAACCATGTGATTGAAATGACCGGGGGAGTGACAGAAACAGACTTGTTGGCAGTACTCGATGCGATCGCCACCAACGATACATTTCAACTCCTTAAATTGGCACGAACGCTGGTAGACTCTAGCAAAACTCCCAAACTGATCCTCAGCAGCTTACTCCAAACCTACCGAGATCTGCTCATTCTCAAATCGGCTCCTAAAGCATCAGACTTGCTCACCAGTCCTGTCAACTACAACCAACTAAAGGTAATTGCTACTCACTGGGATTTTGATGCACTCAATCAATCTCTGGCTCAATTGCAGAAAGCCGAGATCTATCTTCGCAATACAACCAACGCGGCTGTCTGGCTAGAGACGTGTTTGCTGAACTTGATGCCGATGTTGAGATCGATCCCCTCCAGCTCTCCAGAGGCAAAGCAGGCAGCAGGTAAAAATGGGCACAGCCGTAAAACAATCTCTGAGCCAGCTTCGACAACCACAGGTCACAAACCTACTGATTTAGCAACTCTCTGGCAAAAAGTTGTAGCTTCGGCTAAACCAGGAACCCAGAAATTATTGACTCAGGCGCGCTTGACCAAGCTACAAGGCACTAAGGCAATTCTGGAAGTTGCCCCTGCCTCGTTTGCAAAATTTGAGGCGAATCAACAGGCGATCGCTCGAATGCTTCAGCGAGTTACCCATAGCTCGAAGCCGCTAACTGTATTGATCAGAACGCTCACACCTACCAAGAATGGGAGATCTGCATGATTATCCTATTGGTTGGAGATGATCAATTTGCCATCCGACAAAAACTGGAGCAATACAAAGCAGAACTTGATCCACAGTGGTTAGAGCTTTGCTATCATCGCTTCTCATCCAGTGCTTTGGAACAAGCTATGAGTGCGGCACGAACACCCTCGCTCAGTGGTGGTAAACGGCTTGTGGTCGTAGAAGACTGCAATCTGAAACAATGGGGTGATATCCAGTTAGAAAGTTTGCAGCAACTTGCTCAGATACCGGATGCCACAATAGTTGTCTTTCTGGCAACAAATGTGGACAAGCGCCTGAAAATCTACAAGCATTTGATCAAGCACGGTCAGTGTTTCGAGCTTTCACTAATTCCGCCCTGGCGTACAGATCTGATCGCAGAGGCGATCGCCACTCAAGCAAAGCGCATGAAACTGCGACTACCCAAAGATGTTCTTGAATATTTGGCAGAAGCGATCGGCAATGACATGATCCGGGCTACGTCAGAACTCCGCAAGCTAGCAATCTATACAAATGGTCAGCCCGTGTGTCTTGCTGAAGTACAAAGCCTGATTCCTTGCCAGACTCAGAGCAATCTGCAACTAGCGGAGGCGGTTCGCAACGGGGAAAGTGAAGCAGTGGTGCGTCTGATCGACGAATTGCTGGCTCGCTCTGAGCCAATGCTGGTGATGGTTGCGACTCTACTGACCCAGTTTAGAACCTGGCTATGGGTTAAAAGTGCGCTTGTGAGAGGTATTCAGAACAACACTGAAATTGCTCAACTGTGCAACGTGGGGAATCCTAATCGGCTTTACTATTTGCGACAAGAGGTCGCAACCATGCCCCTCAGAACATTGATTCAGGCAGTCACAAAACTGGTGGATCTAGAAATGGCAATTAAGCAAGGTTATGTCAACGCAAACTCTATCCTGTCGTTCTTGCTTGTGATCACACGATTGTTCCAACTTGTTCACTCAAAGTGATTTGGATAGTTCAGGAGATTGAAACTTTAATACCTGCACAATTGCAGGTTTCTGCCCTTCCCTCCCCTACGGGGGATGTTTTTGGGCAGTGAGCGAAGGCAACGACCATGACAACTACACCGAACTACGGTGCCCTGCTTCAAAGCTTTTGGACACCTCCGACAACCTCTACTGCGGAATATCCAGATTCCGCTGACAATCATCCTTCTGAACCAACCAACATTATTGAATTTCTTGGAGAAGACTTGCTTTGGCAGCAAACCATTCCTGCACAGGAGCCAGATTTGAAAGATATTCCTGCTGATTTGCCGCCTGAATTGGTTGAGGCTCTTCATGCTCAGGGGATTCACCAGTTCTACTCCCATCAACACAAGGTTTTGCAAGCCATTCGTGCAGGCAAAAGTCTGATTCTCACCTCTCCCACTGCCAGCGGCAAAACACTCAGCACCTACCCTGGCATTTTAGAAGGTTGCATGAGGCAGGAACACCGGGCCTTGGCGTTTTATGGACTCCGCGCACTAGCGCTGGATCAGTTTCATAAGATCTCGGAGTTGCTCTCAGCAATGTCTGTTGCCGTCCGTCCTGTATTGGCAATGATGACAGGGGATGTCAAGACTGAAGAACGGGAGCAAATTCTCGCGTCCGACCCTCATATACTGGGGGTCACGCCAGAACTGATTCACTTTCAACTTAAGCAAGCCTGGAAATCGCAGCGTTGGGCAACCTTCTATCAGCAATTACGTTACGTGCTGATTGACGAAGCACATACGCTCTCAGGTAGCTATGGAGCCAATATGGCTTGGCTGATCCGTCGCATTCGGTTAGCAGTGGATCACTATGGCGGTTGCTCCAGAGACCTGCAATTCATCTTTCTGAGTGCAACTTGTGGCAACCCGAAACAGCTTGCCCAAAAGCTGTCCGGACTGAAGCCAACTAAACGTGTTCCAAAGCCTCTCATTTGGATTCATAGGAGCGGAGCTGCGGCACCCCATCGCCAAGTGGTTGTGACTCAACCCAGCTACAACCTGACTGCGGATACAGCTCGTATTATTCAGTTCTTGTTAGCTCAAGAGAAGTCCGGGATTGCCTTTTGCAACTCGCGCCGGAGTGTCAGGGATCTAACGGGACTGCTGAAGTCAAACATGGTTGCTGCTTTCTATGGCGGCATCAGTCCAGAGCGCCGCGCTGAAGTAGTTCAACAACTCCAGTCCGGTATCATTCAATGGATTATTGCGACGGAAGCCTTAGAAGCTGGCATTGACCTACCTGAGCTGGAGTGCTGTGTTCTACGGGGCTGGCCCGGCTCCAAGATGGCATATCAGCAGCGTAGCGGTCGAGCCGGACGTGTCAAACCGGGAATGACAGTGCTGATTCCCAATGCTCTTAATCCGATCGACCGCTACATCACAGAGCATCCAGAACTGTTGATCTCTGGCGAAGCGGAGGACGTTTTCTTCAATGATGAATATCCCATCTTTGCGGCTAAACATCTGCTTTGTGCCGCAGCAGAAACGGGCATTCCCACCAGCAAAATCAAGCATTACTTTGGAAATGCTGGGATCGAAGTTGCAAAACTTTTAATGGCTCAAGGACATCTCAATAAAGGGCGTAATGGGCTGTGGGCGCGGGGCTACCCGCATAAAGATGTCAACTTTCGGGGAGGTGTGTCTCAAACGACCGTCAAACTGATGGATGCTGAGTCGGGCGAAGCACTGGAGGAAGTGTCAGAGGACATTGCCTATCGGGAAGTGCATCCCCATGCCATCTACAAACGGCAAGATGGCGACGGACAAATGTTGACCTATCAGTGCATCTCGCTCGATTTGACCAGTAAGCAGGCAATTCTAAACCAAGTGCCGGAAAGTCCCCTTTTCACGGTTGCCTGCACTCAATCGGAAACCAGCAGCCTGAAGGCTTTAACCAATCCGGTCGCATTGCCTTTAGAATTTCCCCGTGCGGAGGGGATTGCTGATTTACCTGCCGCTCTAACGCTTGAACTCAGCTATGGGCAAATCAGCCATATCACCAGCGGGTACAGTTTGATGACACAGCTGTATGAACAGACTTGTCTGAACCGACGGTGTTTGAACTACAAGGAGCCATTACCAGACGAGCGCCGCTGTCCACTTTGCAGCAAGCCAACCCGCAAGGCACTAATTATCAAAACCCTATCTGAGGAAAGTTTTGAGCAGCCCTACCGCACTCAATTTTCAGCCCCTATTGTCAAAGTGGCGATCGACTCAACAGCGCGAGACTATCTCCAAACCTTTGCTAGAGAAGCAAGAACTAGCTTGAGTCGCAGTGGGCAGCCAATTCCACCCGGCTATCAGCAATTATGGGAGCATTCCAGTAGCCTGATCGCCATACACAGCTTTGGGCATCAAATCCTGCGATCGCTCCAACTATTTGCCAGAGTTGACCCCAGAGAGGTGAATTTTTCGGTGGTTAAGGAAGCTGGCGATCGCAACCAGTACGCAGGCTATTTCTACGACACCAGCGACGGCGGAAATGGAGCTTCGGAAGCTGTATTTAAACATATGGCTGAACTTGCGAGTGCTGCCGCTGCGATCGCCCGTGGCTGTGATTGTGATGCGGGTTGTGCCAAGTGCCTGATTCAACATGGTTGTCCTGATGGCAATACGGCTTTGCTGAAGCAACTGGGGTTGGTGTTGTTGGATGCGTTGGCAGAGCCGTTGGTTGAGAGAAACGCTTTACCCACCGCACAAACTGGGACAGAAATTAGCTCCTGATCAACTGGTTAACCGTCAGCTATCGCTGCACATCCGCCGATCTTCAGAAATGGAGGTCGGTTGTTCATTTTTAAGAACGATGGCTAACAAACTGGTAAGCAAAAAATCGGATCTAGAGCACACCCTATCGACGATCAACCGAGAATTTGGCAATGGTTCCATCATGCGCCTGGGGGATGCTAGTCATATGAACGTGAAAACCTTCTCCAGTGGCTCAACTGAACTAGATTTGGCATTGGGAGGAGGCTATCCCAGAGGGCGCATTATTGAAGTTTATGGACCAGAGAGTAGCGGCAAGACCACACTGGCATTACAGGCGATCGCCGAAATGCAAAAGCTTGGAGGTATCACCGCTTTTGTCGATATGGAACACGCCCTCGATCCACTTTATGCCGCTGCGATCGGAGTCGCTAGCGATCAAATGCTGGTCAGTCAACCCAATAGCGGTGAGATGGCAATGGAACTGGTTGAACAACTGGTGCGTTCCAAGAGTGTTGATCTGATTGTGGTAGACTCCGTGGCTGCATTGGTGACAGAGGCAGAACTTCAAGCAGAGATGGGTGATTTTCCAACAACTTCTATTGCTTGGTTGATGAGCAAAGCCCTCCGGCGCTTAATGAATTGCCTGCATAGTCAATGCACAGTGATTTTTCTGAATCAACTGCGTTTCAAGATTGGGGTAGTTTATGGTAATCCTGAAACCACCACAGGTGGTAATGCTCTCAAATACTATGCTTCGATGCGGTTGGATACTCGCCGGATTCAGACATTGAAACGAGGAAGTGAGGAATACGGTATTCGAGTCAAAGTTAAGGTGGCAAAGAACAAGATTGCCCCACCCTTTCGAGCGGCAGAAGTTGACATGATCTTTGGTAAAGGCATCTTCAAAGGCAATACTCTCAACGAGCTTGCTGCAACCAACGGGCAGGTAGACAGCGATTTGCTGCTGTGCCGCTAATGATTCCAACCAAAACCAGCTGCAACCTGAAACTGGACTACCACGATCTCCCACAAAAACGACAACTTCTCGAACCACAACGTTGTGGTTCAAATTTGGAGCCAGTTAATGCTGTCTGAATTCAGACAGTAATTTTTTCTCCCCTAGCGGGGTAAATGGGCAGTTTTGACATCCCTTTCAGCAATACTTATGGAACCTGCTCAATTTCATCAACTCAGAAAAGCGCTTGGCACCTTCTACTGGGACAACGGATTTGAAACTTTCTGCTATGTAACTGGATTTGATCCACAGTTTCAACATGCTCAAGAGAAGTGGCAGCAATTTTCAACTTGTATTCAAGCGATGGGACAACTGGACGATCGCGCCTGGGAAAAGTTGTTAGAAGCCAGTCTGGCTACCCAACAAATCGAGCCGCTACTGCCTAGATAGAGACTGTAGCGGCGACAACCGCCGCATAGGTAGGATAGTTATCCCTTCTTACCTATGGCACTTTTTACCCTGGCTGATCTACATCAGATCCATCAAAGCCAACAGCCTCTTTTGGGGTTATGCACTCATGAATCAGAATTTGCATTTGATCCAGCCGATCCAGCTAATTTCCAGTTGTTGATGAAACAGCTATTTCTGGGACTGCCCGTGCAACCTCTTTTGGATACTCACCCATTGATTGGTCGATGGGTCACTGAAGTCCAAGAACTGGTTCCAGAGCTTTTCCAGGGTAGGAAGAAACTCTGGCTTGATGTGCCAATGGTTGCTCCTCTGAGGACTGGGGACGCTCCAATTTTCATTCAAGTTCAGGTTAACTATGGTCTTCGACGAGGGATACCCAGACTTTATGAATGGGCGATTCGCTCTGCAAAACCAACCTGGCAAGATGCTGTAAAGCTTTGGGTGATGTCTGTGCATTACGCCATTCCTCCAGAGAAGTTATCCCTGATTGGTTTGGCACTGCATCCAGTTCTACCAGCTCAAAAACTCCGATTGCAGTGGGATCAAACGCAACAGGATCAGACGCAGCAGTGGTTAATACAGCTCCTGACGCAGCCTATCAACCTTCCAGTGCCTGAAATCCACACGAACACTGATTATTCGGTGCTGTTGAACCTAGATGCGATTCCAGAAGTGCCTCTCTAGCAAGAAATTAACAGTATTTCACTCCACCCCTTATTTGAAAGAATGCAAGGTATTCGTCATGACAACACGATCGCCACAATCAAATGATCCAACACGCGCAATTCCAGTTTTAAATCCAACGGTGCCAATGCCAGAGTTTTCATTCTTCCAAATCGTTAAAGTCAGGACGACTAAAGAAGTTGGAACAATTGTGGGAATGTGGTGTGTACAAACAGAGGAACAGTCTTACCAATGGCTCTATCGATTAGAAGGATTGACAGAGCGGAGTACAACTTGGTGGCAGGAATTGCAGATTCGTAGTTTAGATCGTAGACAGAATCGTTGATGGGTTTGTTTTCCTCGCGATAGTTATTCTTGTAATCCCGGCGCTGTAAAACTCCGTTTAGGGAAATGATCGAGTGCATCCGTTTCAACACCACTTTTTGTTGATGAGTCTGATGCTGCTACTTCATCTGGGAGTGGTAACATTCGTTCTGCTTCTTCAATTCGCTCATACAAGGCTTGAGTTAGTGCGTCTACGTTTGGCATAATTACTTGGCTCTCCAAGCCTGCTCGCACTTGCGCTTCCCATAATGCCTCACTTTCCTTTGCACGTTTCTCATCTGCCTTAGAGACAGGAATAATCAACGGATAAGGAATCGATGCCTGCCCACCTGAACTATAGCCAGGACTGGTGATCACGCACTTGCCTTGAGGAAATTTGAGAATTTCATCGGCGCTGATCACCGGCATTTTTTGCAGATTCTCACTCCAGCTAATCGAACGGCTCATTTGTCCACCGAGCGATCGCCCCGTCGTTCGATTTTTGATCAGCACTTCTTTTTCACCGTACCGTTTCGAGTAATCCTCAGCCGTTTTATGATTGCCGGGATTGAACAAGACATGGGTGCTACAGGCAGAGGCGATCGCCGCGCCCATCTTGTCTCCATAAATGTCATAAAGTTGATCCAAACTTTGAATGCCCAGGATGAAGCAAGCGCCATTGGAGCGGTATTCGTTAATCCATTGCGGCAGGCGATCGAGCTTGATCGAGGGCAACTCGTCTAGAGAGATAATCAGCGGGTCTTTGCGGGGTGTGCTGAGATTGCCCACAATCATTAGGTGAATTGCAGCAGCCAGTAGCGGACCCACCACACTGCGACGCTCATCATCCAACTTGAATACTACGATCTCTCGTCCTTCCAAGCGAGTTGGAATCGTGGATTTGCCAATAAAGGCGCGGAGCAGATCTGCTTGAATGAACGATGAGAAGGTGCCTGCGGCGGTTGTTAGGATACCAGAGATTGTTTTTTCAGCGTCCTTCGCACTGAGGAACTGCACAAAAGAGGTAGCGACCCATTCATCCAACTGTTTAGATTGCACCGCATAGTCAATTCGATGCACTAAGTTAGGCAGGCGCAGCACGGCGTAAAGCATTGCCATGTCGGGGTAACGGGAACCTTTAACCAGTTGCAGCAATGCCTTTGCCAATAAGTCTCCTGCCTTAGTGAAAAACTCATCGCTCCGTCCACCATCGCCCTCCCTGGCGTTGCGATTAATGACTTTACCGATCTCACCCGCCATCACGCCATCTTGTGCATCCCGCATGTAATCCAACGGGTTAATCACGCCACTGAAGGCTTCTCCTGGTGCAAAGACTCTGACTTGATAACCATACCGCGCTGCCAGGGGTGCATGGAGGCGCATCTGATCACCCTTTTTGTCGTAGAGCAGAATGGGAAAGCCTTGTTGCATCGCGCTCTCCAGCATTCGATCGATGGTAGAGTACGTTTTTCCAGAGCCAGGAGCACCAATGACTAACGTACCTCGTTCAGAACTGGGAAACCAAACCGTTGGGGATGCTCCCAATGTGGTTTGGATGGTTGTCATTACCCCGCACCATGCGCCTTTTGCCCAATAGCGGGGTGTGCCAGACCAAAGCGTTACCTTATTGTGTTTGCGCTCCCGAATCTGTTTGCGCGACAGGCTTGTTGCAGATAGTTTCTCGGCAGTGCCGCATAGCTTGCCTGTCGTAATCTTGCCCTTACCCGATCCACTGATGCGGAGCAGCAACAATACAACCAGTAATCCACCCAGCATCATCCAACCTTGAGGATTGTTGTATTGCTGAAGCATTTTACCAAAGTCGATCGCTGCCAGTGGTTGGGAGTAGGATGGCACCTGCATCAAAGCAATAGATGTATTGCTTTTACTGCCAGAAAGGGAGTTCCAATGGGTCGGCAAGGGGAGAGGCATAGCAGAAGGCTAAGATTTTAGCGAAAATCCTAACGATTGCAGGTTGGTCAGTGGATCAGCTACCTGGACATTTTTTAAGGGGGTGAGGAGATGCGACAGCTTGCGCTGACTTGTCGGTTCGCGATGTCCAAAGGCTCAATACCCAAATTCTGTTTCAGATAGCGTCAGGCTAACGCCTCAGCGTTGGGATAATTCATTTGACTGCACTGCAATGGTTAAATCAACGAACTCCAGAAATAGCTCTACCAGCACTGCCAGAACGAGTGCTAAGACGGCTACTCCCAAATCACCAAAATCAACTGCGACAACCAACTCTCGTGCGGCTCGAACCGACAGGATGGAGCCAGAAGACTTTGAGGTTGACACAGACCTACTCAGCGATGTCTACAATCAGGTGCGCCGACCGCAGTTGCCCTATGGCATTGTCGTTAATGACAAGCCAGCCGGGATTCTGATTCCGATCGATCAGTTGGAAAAGGCGGGCTGGCTTGCCATGCCGGATGAAGATGACCTCACGACGGTTACTTTCACTGAAGATGTGACGGGTCTTTTGATTACGGAAGCCCGGTTGCTCGTGCTGGCATTTGTGCCGGAATACATTCGCTACAAGTCGGATGTGGAAGATTTGGGCGGTACGGTTGTGGGACTCTACGATGAGTACCGCAATAGCCTGGACAAGAAAGCGATGGATGTTTGCTCAGAACATGCGCTGTTGTTTCTGGATGAGGATAATCAACCCCTGCATACGATGCCGATCGTAGTGCGGTTCAAAAATGTCGCGCTCTGGAGCTTTAAGTCAGCCCGTGAGGAGTTCTACCGTGCCCTGGAAAAAACATTTGCTGACTACTTCAATGTGCCTTTCAGCGGCAAGAACGATCGATGGCGGAGTTTGGGAGTGTTGGAGGTGGAGTTCAAAGCCGTTAAGGAAGGGGAAGGCAAGAACAAACACGACTGCTGTAAGACAGTGGCATATACCAAACCGACGATCGAAACCTTGCCTCTCCTCTATTTGGGCACTCCTACAGCAAAATCGCTGATCTGGCAGCAGCATGATGCGATCGCAGGATTCACGGAACCTCAATCTCTGCCTGCCTTGCCAGGTGAGGTAGAAGCGGTTGAAGTAGAAGTATTGCCGCCTCACAAGAATGGTGTAACTGGTAAAGCCCTGAATGCCAAATCCTCTACTAAATCTCCTCGAAAGATCAAACCGATTGAAGAGGATGAAGATTTCCTGGATGACTTGGATGACTCAGATGCTGAGCTGAATGATGATGACTTTGATTTTGAAGATGATGACTTGGATGATGACGAGGAGTAATCTAACTTATCTCTATTAATTGTTTTGGATCAACCCCTGCTGGAGCTGAATTGGCTACAGCAGCTTTTTTGCTTGCTGCTGAAGGACTAATGTTGAAAGTCATTCAGGACGTGAAGAGTTGACTATCGGCAAGCTGGTAACGATCGCCATTGAAACAATAATTCAATTGCCGTAGGCGATCGCTCTCCATCTGTAACACCTCCAAACAGGGCAAAGCCTGACCCCGATCTTTTCCTACCTCAAACAGAAGTTTATTTGCTGGAAGGTTAGGGTTGAGATAGCTCTGGAAAACCTCTACTGCGGATCGATTCTCTCTCAACCAGTAGCCAGTGTAGAGACAACCTAAAGCTCCACATAAATTGGGGGTGTTGAAATTGAACAGAGTCAATTTACCTTCTTTTCCGTCTACAGACCAAGCAAGCAAGGTTTCTTTTGCCTGTGCCACATCCAAATCTGTGTTTGATTGAATCACTTGCTCTAAAACAGGTTCAGGAACTACTGTGGTTGCTTTTTGCCAAGGAACGGTAGCCGCACTAGAACTACAACCTGCTACCCCAATGAGTACTGATAGCAGCAGAAAAAAGCTAAAGCCGATGCGAAACCAGTATCCTACTTGGCATAACCAGTGAGGCGGTGGAGGAAGAGTGGGTGCATTCATTTCCTGCGGCTGAGTTAGAGCCAGTTTTGCAGATGAATCTATCATGGCGGATATTTTCTCCAACTTGAACTCACTGTTGCACCTGAACATTAGCGGGAACGGTAATGCCTAACTGCCGGAGTGCCCAGACTTCCTCAGCAAACCAGGTAGGATTTCGGGTGGCAGCAGCACCCTGATTGACCTGTTGCTGAAAACGATCTCTGCCAATACGCTGAATTTCCTGGCGGTATCGTGCCAGCGTCAACTGCTGGGCTATCGATTGGGGAACAACACTAGCAAAGGGAACGCGATCGCCCATCGGGTTAAAAAACACTTCCTCGCAGCGTCCATTCGTAACCGCGATAATCAAATTAGTCGGCGGTTGGCTGTTTTCGGTGTAAGTTGCCAGTAAGTAATAATCCTTGCCTTGTAATCGACTAGAGCCGATCAGTTCACTCCGAACAATGGGTTGCCGGGTTTGTTGGGGAATACAACGACTGACGGTTTCTGGGATTCCAGTAGTTTGAGCATCAAGCGGAAGATACCCTAAGCCGATAGTGAGCAGCATACCCACCGCTAAAGGTAGCCAGAAGGTTGCAGTCAAACGTCTGCCAATGGATCTCAGTGAAAATCGCTGCTGGGGTTGCATGATTGATTCCTCCTTAGAATTGAACCCACTGTCTAGGATTGATGGAAGAGCCGCTGCGCCAGTTGCCGGGGGTAGCACCTTCAATCACTTCAAAGTGGAGGTGGGGTCCGGTGCCCAAGCCGCTTTGTCCACTACGGGCGATCGCCTGCCCCTGCCGAACAGCTGTGCCAGCGCTCACGTCCATTGAATCCAGGTGAGCATAGAGCGTCATCCTGCCATTGGCATGTTCCACAATCATGGTTTTGCCATAGCCTGATAGCCAACCTGCGTAAAGAACCTTGCCCCCATCAGCCGCCCGAACCGGTGTCCCGATCGGTGTTCCGATATCAATGCCAGCATGATTAGAGCTACAACTAGCACAGGGACTGGAGCGAGGACCAAATTCACTGGTCACTGGAAAGCCTGGAGCAGGGTTAGTTAGCTTTCCGGTAGCTTGTCCGGGTGTCCCACGGTTCGAGGTTGTATCATTGCTTTTCGTTCCAGAAGCATTAGCGGTTGTCAGGGTGGCGCTGGGAGCACAGGTGAGTGTGCCATTACCACCGTTGCGATAGCGAGTCACAGCAGCGCGACCGTAATCTCGTAGGCTCAAACGACCCAAGGCATCAGAGCCTCCACCATCGACACGGCTGTAGTCGCCACCGAAATGTTTTTGGGCAACTCGTTCTAGTAAGCGATCGCCCCTAAAGGGTTGCCCTGTCGTTGGATCAATCTGTCCTCGCGTCGCCTGAATTTTATTGGCGAGATCTGCCATAAAGGCGCGATCTTGATCAGCAGGTGGAAAAAACTGAAACAGTTCCGCTTCAGTGGGTTGGTAGCCCTGTCCAATGCGATTTAAGAATCCCTGCCCCCCTGGCTTTGCAGCAATTAACTGCACTGCATAGGGATTGTAGCTCATGAACTGGTAGCGTCCTAACCCCCGTCCGCAGTTACTGCCCCCATCCGCACACGTATGAACTCCAACTGCTTGATAGCCTCCGCTTCCAGCACTTTCGATGCTGGCGATCGATTTTGCCAATGCGTTTAGACTAATGCCTTGCATGGACTGTGCTGATACGGGCTGACTACTGCCGCTGATCGTACAGGGATTGCCCTCCTTTTGATTTCCAGCACCAGTTCGGTTACTTCCAGACTCTCGACTAGCTCCAGTGGGTTGGGAGGCAGCGGCAGCGCGTTGATCGCTCAAATCCCCGACAAACATCAAAGCATTTACTTTGTAGGTGAAGAACGGCACCGGACCAATGAAGTAGGGTGTGCAGCCCAGCGCGTTGGCACAGAAACGGAAGAATAGAGCAGTATCTACGGTATCTGTGGTTTCATCTGGCTCCATCACCACAACTTTGAAAGCAGAACCGAAGGGCAAACGTCCTGTAGGTTCTCGACCACCATTCACCGATCGCAAAACACCCCAGCCACCCTGGACTTCCTGATATTTTCCTGAAATCCATTGCTTGCCTTCCAGCCTGCCACGCGCACTACGTCCGGCGTTCTCCAGATCATCCAGTTCAACATAGGCGCAATCCGTTTCAGCACAGGGGACAGAAAAGCCTTGAACATCGGAGCCAGAAATAGTGTTATTGCGTTGTGCCTCTGCTGGACCATACACCTGATCAACTCGCATGACCAGGCTACCCAGTTCAGCGATCGGGTTGGGCATTGACCCTAACGGCACCTGACCCAATCCTGGAATACCTTTCACAAAGCTGTTCATCCAGCCCTCAAATTGTTGGAGCTGAACGGCTTCCAGGTTGGGAATAGAGTTGACAGGAAAGCGAGAAAGATCAATCTCCTTTAAGCGTAGCTGTCCAATCTGAGGATTCTGTGCCAGCACTTCAGCCAGGGTCTGATCAGAGACATTAATGCCGACGGCTTTGGCAACCAAAAGCGCCGCGACAGGCGCGATCGCCCGGACATTAGTTTGTGCTAGCCCCGGCACCACTTTTGCTAAATGGCTCAGGGTTTGATCGGCTGCCAACGTAAACGCGCTCAGGGCAACTTGGTTGAGATCGAGGTTGGTGAGTTGGGCGATCGCCCCTGACGAAAATACTTCTGCTTGAAATGCTTGTGAAATATCCCCCAGCTTCAAATACTGATCGGGAGTCATGCCAGCACTCCAACGGCGGCTCAGGTCGTACCCCACCATTTGGCTGTAGGGCTTGCCATCTATGGAGCCGGAGCGACTGATACCCGGCATTTGTGATAAAGAGATCCGGTTCCAGTCAGGCAACAAAACTTGAGTTGCAGTCAATCCAGATTGACTCCCTGCAATTTCTAGAATTCGCGTGGGTAGGCTGCCGTCATCGATCGTTCGAGCAGATGCAGGTGCAACAAGCCCGCAAAGGCTGATGACAATCAAGCACAGCGAAATGAGCCATGCCAGAACACGCTGCCTTTTGAAGCCGTCTGGCATTCTCAGTGGGGTATTCATGACATCAGACCGGGTTGAGGGAATTAAAGCTCCAGTTCGGGTGCGGAAAAGTTACGCTCTGTTTTCGGCTGATAAGCGGAACCCTTGCCATAGCCCTTCAAGTGAGGGTTGGGGTTGGCGGCTGATTCTGAGTAAGGTGTATCGCCAAAATTTTGTTCAAAGATGTTTTCCTGATAGCCATCACTGAAGTGATCGGTTTGCCAGGGATTTGTGCCCGCCCCAGAGATCGACTGTTCGCTACCAGCACCAGTGGTTTGATAGCCATCCGTTTGATAACCGCTACTGCTGTCGGGGGTGGCATTGAAATCGGGATTTGATTCGGTGTTCATCGCGCAAGCATCCATACGAAACGATATGCTTGCCAGCCTATAAAGCTTGACTCGGTACTGACCTCAACCAGGTGGATAACAACGCTCCAGCCAATTGGCTGTTTGTAGGGACACCCCTACAAGAGGCTTGCGCTGTGGATCAACTGAGTTTTATTCCTGAAGAGTTGGTGCGAACTCTTCAACAAGCGAAAGATGCTGCTACCCCAGACACCCGTTGCTCATCCAGCACCCTGGAAATGTTGCGGCTTTTGGCATCCCTCGACGTTCCGAAAGAATTGCTAGCGTGCATGTTGGAAATGGCAGAGTTTTCCATCCATCATGTCCGTTATTTAGTGGGACCCTTGGTATTGCACCGCAGTTTGTGGGGTGATGTCATTCCAACCTGGTTGAAGGTTGCCTGTGTAAAAGATCGCTTTGATCTCATCCTTTCTGAATATGAGCAGGATCAAGTGGGAGACTACGCTACACCCACTGAAGTGCTGACCTATATGATGCCTGCCAGCTTTGAAGCACCTATGCACCGCGACTATTCTGACCTTTACATTTGGGCAGGTAATGAGGTGATGCGGAAGCACAATAAATTACCAGAAGGGGCTGACAATTTTTATGAATTGATTGGTGGTCATCCGATTGAATTCAGCACAGTCAAAAATGATTTTCAAGATCTGAGTCGATCGATTCGTCAAAGTGTAGTGAAACATGCGGCTCAACAGGGATGGGGAAAACGCCGCAATCGGAAGACAGAAGCAATTGCGGTTGCCCCAGTTCAAACAACCGATCAACCAGAGCAGGGCAGTTTGTTTTGAATCATGAGAGCTACTGGAAATAGTTGGTGCTATCGCCCCTTCAGGATAGTTCTCCATCCATTTCCAGTCATGCCCATTTCCAAAACTTACCCTAATTTGAAGGATGTTACGTATCGTCTGATTACATCGACCAGAGAACTTGAAATTGCACTGCGTTCGCTTGAACAGTCTCCAATTCTTGGCTTGGATTGCGAGACAACTGGGTTAGATCCTCACATTCATACGATTCGGCTCATTCAGCTTGCAGTCCCCAATCAGCCAGTGATGCTCATTGATCTGCCTCAGATTGCTCCCTGCGATCGCCACCCACTCCAACAGATCCTCTCCAGCCCTGCGATCAAAATTACCCACAATGGCAAATTCGACTGGCAGTTCCTTGCCCAGGCAGGACTCCAACCCGCGCCGCCCTTCTTCGATACACAAATTGCTTATCGTGTGTTGACGGCAGGACTGAAAACCAGTCTCTCGTTGCAGACGCTTGCTCAAAAGCTATTGAATATAGCGCTGGATAAAACCCAACAGGTCAGTGATTGGAGCCAACCCCTGACCTCAAAACAGTTACAGTATGCGGCGTTGGATGCCGCAATTTTATTGGAACTGTACCCGATCCTGGTCAAGAAGCTGGAGCGATCGCAGCTTCTCAAAATTGCCCAACTGGAGTTTCACTGTATGCCTGCGGTAGCTCAGATGGAGCTGAATGGGATGTTGCTAGATCTTTCCCGCTGGCAAACATTGGGGGCGAAACTGGAAAGCGATCGGGATGCAGCACTTCATCAGCTCAGCCAACTCCGGATCGCTGGTAAAGATCAGATGTCTTTGCTGCCGGAGATGACGGATACGATTAACCCAAACTCCCCCCAACAGGTACTTGCAGCGCTTCAGACATTTGGAATTTCAGTAAAATCTACCAATCAAAAGGAACTGGTTCCCCTGGTGAAACAGTATCCTGTGATCCGAGCGCTATTGGACTACCGTCACCTCTCCAAAATTACTGCTACCTTTGCCGACAGCCTGCCCAAGCATATCCATCCGGTGACAGGCAGAATTCACCCGACCTACTATCAGATCGGAGCCAGGTCAGGGCGGTTCTCTTGCCGCAATCCACCTTTGCAAACCATTCCTCGCGATGCTGCCGCCCGAACCTGTTTTGTCGCTGCACCAGGTTATCAAATCGTGCGAGCGGACTATTCTCAAATTGAGCTGCGAATTGTTGCCCGCTTGAGTGGCGATGCCCGGATGCAACGAGCCTATCGTAAGGGTGAGGATCTGCATCGGCTGACAGCAGCTCTTGTGACGGGGAAAGCGATCGCTAATGTGAGCGAGGAA
This sequence comes from Pantanalinema rosaneae CENA516, assembly GCF_050753385.1. Lineage (NCBI taxonomy): Bacteria > Bacillati > Cyanobacteriota > Cyanophyceae > Leptolyngbyales > Leptolyngbyaceae > Pantanalinema > Pantanalinema rosaneae. The sequence continues at coordinate 149,536 of NZ_JBLZFZ010000003.1, read as the reverse complement.
GATCGACGGCTTGCCAAAGCCATCAACTTTGGGCTGATTTATGGCATGGGTGCTGCCAAACTTCAGAGCTATGCAGAGACAAAGTACGGGGTCACTCTGTCTCTAGAGCAGGCAAAAGCATTCCGAAAACGATTCTTTGAGGTCTACACCGGAGTAGCAGAGTGGCATGAGACGATTAAGCGCAGTTACATCCGGGGAGTAAGGGAGAGCCGTACCCTGGCAGGCAGGCGGCGCAGGTGGGCAGATAAACCCAGACTGGCGGAATTGCTGAACCATCCTGTCCAGGGATTGAATGCGGATATCACGAAATTGGCGTTGGTGAAGCTTGACAAAGTACTGGCGGGTACAGGAGCGAAGCTGATTTGCACAGTTCATGATGAAATCCTGCTGGAGTGTCCTGTTGCTGAAGCAAAGCACAGCAGTTATCTCCTACGTCGCTGCATGGTTGCAGCAGCTCGGAAGTTTCTGCATCCGATCCCGGTGGTTGTGGACATCAAAGTTTCAGCTAGTTGGGGTGGCGATGAAACTTAGGGAATAGTTTTACCTTTATGACGAGTTAAGTTTTTCTTAAGTAAAAGCAGTACGGGTGAATCTGGACTTAGGGAATAAAAACAAGCTAAAGATCCCTAAGTATTCCCTAAGCAATTTTTGCGGAGTCAGGGGTGGGAGATGCCAAAGCGGAGCAAAGCAGCGCGATTGATTCAGGAACTCCAGGATTGGAGTGATGAAGAGTTGGGGGATTTGGCTGAAATGATTCAGGGGCTACTGGAGTCGCGGCGGGAGGAAGCAGAGGAGGAGAACCAAGAGACTCGTGAGGATGGCACACCGCTGGGGAAGCACGGGGGACGAGGGCATATTGAGCTAAAGATGATTCCGGATTCTGAAACAGGTAAGGTTTATGGACCTTACCGCTATCTGCGCTACTGGGGAGTGACGAAGAAAGGAACGATGGGGTTGAAAAGTGTCTACCTTGGTAGAGTAGAGGGGGAATAGACGAAATCGATTTCTCCGCTTGAAACGAACAAGAGAGGGTAAACACTCCCTGTAATCTGAAGTTTCTTATTTCTGTCAGTAACGGAGGTTTTGCTAATGGACGTTGCATTGTTAACTGCCTTTCTTGCCCCTTTTCTACCTTTCCTGATGAAGTTAGGTAGCAAGGCATCAGAAAAAGTTGCGGAGAAATTTGGTGAGGATGCCTGGAACAAAGCAAAGGCAGTCTGGTCGAAGTTGCATCCAGAGATCGAAACAAAGGAAGATTTGAAGATGGCGGCAGAGCAGGTGGCTACAAAGCCAGACAGTAAAGCTCGTAAAGCTGTTTTTCAGGAAGAACTAGAAACTTTGTTGAAGGACAATTCAGATTTGGCAACAGCGATCGCCCAAATTCTGCAAGAAGATGCCCCCGATGGTACGTCTGGCAATCAAATCATCCAGACTGTGACGGGTGATCAGAACCAGGTGCTGGGACAGGTGACGGGTGGGAATGTCCTTGGCAACGTGCAGGGTAATGTCACGCTGAATTAAGCAAGAGTCAGCCTAAACCGCAATGAGCAACGAATTACCAGATCAGAATCAAACTTCTACAGACTTGTCTTCTCCAGATACAGTCGATTCTTCAGAGGCTTCTCATCCTCCAGCAACTGATGTTCAGCAAACAGTGAAGGGCGATCGCAATCAAGCGATCGGGCAGATGTCAGGTGGTACGGCGATGGGTAATGTGCAGGGACCAGTTTTTAATATCTTGAATAGCTCTATTAAAAATTTCACGGGGGCTGGAAATATTTATTATCAAGAAGCTCCCCACCAGCCGTTTCCCAATGATGATACTAGAGAGCCTGATCAGCCTCAAGTAGTCAAGACGATTCTAGTCTTGGCAGCGAACCCAAAAGGAACCTCGCCCCTACGACTGGGAGAAGAAGTGCGATCGCTGCAAATGGGGTTAGAGCGTTCTCGATACCGCGATCGCTTCAAACTTGAGCAGCGTTGGGCTGTGACTGCCATAGACATGCGACGAGCATTGCTTGATTGCCAACCCCAGATTGTTCACTTCTCAGGGCATGGGGTTGGAACGGAAGATTCAGATCAGCAAGTGCTTTCAAGAAAAGCAACCGTGGTTACGGATAGCACGGCAGAGCCAGAAGGGTTAATGTTTGAGGATGAAATTGGACAGCCTAAATTGGTGTCAGGAGAAGCGCTCTCAAGCTTGTTTGCATTGTTTAGCAATCAGGTTAAATGTGTGGTGCTGAATGCTTGCTACTCGGAAGTACAAGCGAGGGCGATCGCCCAGCATATTCCCTACGTGGTGGGCATGAAACGGGCGGTCGGGGATCAAGCGGCGATCGAGTTTGCGATCGGGTTTTATGATGCATTGTTGGCCGGACAATCAATAGAATTTGCCTACAAATTAGGCTGCGCAGCTATACAGATGGTCGGGATTCCAGAACATTTGACTCCTATACTGCAACAAAACAAATGCTGACCAGATTAAGTCTTGTCTATTACAGATAAATAGCTGGTTGACTGACAAAACTTGAAAAGGAGGGAGGCTAAGCCCTTGGTAAAAGGGCACTCGCGGATTAGTGTGAAAGTTACCACACAAACACAACTGAACCATGCGAACCTCCCGTCTTTATGATCAGCTATGCAACCTTTTGGGTCAATCCACTTCATGGGCAGATCGACGTCATCTGCAAACCCTGATTTGGATGGTGATTGGACTCATTTGTAGTGAGTGCATTAGCCTGACCAAATGGGGCGTTTACGTGCAGAGTCGAGCAAAATTCGCCCAAAGCCATCAACGCCGATTCAGTCGATGGTTGCACAATAGCCGCATCCATGTGCAACGAGTCTACAGCCCCATGATTGTGGCAGCATTAGCCCAATGGGGAGTGTCTGAACTGATTTTGATTGAGGATACGACGATGCTGTGGGATGAGTTCTGCCTCATCCGGTTATCAATTCAGTATCGGGGACGTGCCATTCCCTTGATTTGGCGGGTGCTGCGCCACGGCAGTAGTAGCGTTGGCTTTGAGTGTTACCAACTGATGTTGAAACGGGCAGCCCGGTTAGTGCCTGCTGGAGTATCAGTCCGATTTCTGGCCGACCGGGGATTTGCTGATACAAAGCTGATGCGCTATTTGCGCGAAGACTTGCAGTGGCATTTTCGCATTCGGGTGAAAAGTCGAGTCTGGATCTACCGTCCGCACCGAGGCTGGAAGCAACTTAAGCAGTATCATTTGGCGGCAGGAGATAGCGTTTTGCTACAAGGGATCACCTTAACGAAAACGCGACCACTCCCCAACTTGAACTTGGCAATGGGGCGTGACCCCATTTCGCATCAACTCTGGTTGGTGGTCAGTGATGAACCTGTCTCATTGCAAACGTTCCGAGAATACGGTGAACGGTTTCAAATCGAGGAGGAACTGCTCGATGAAAAGTCCAATGGGTTTCAACTGGAACGCTCTGAAATTCGCTCTGTTCCAGCCCTTTCCCGCCTCTGTCTGGTGCTTGCGGTGACCACACTGCTGTTGAGTGTGCAGGGGCAGCAAGTCGTCACCGCTGGGAAACGGCGGTGGGTTGATGTGCATTGGGAGCGGGGCAACAGCTATTTTCGCATTGGCTGGAATTGGCTCAAAGGTTGCCTACACAAAGACTGGGCATTGTTTGCCTCACTTGAGTTGCAGGGCGGACGCGATCCTGCTCCCGCGATTGCATCTAAAAAGCAAGCTCAACAGCAATCTAAACGAGAGTTTACTGTGCAGTCTTACCGATTTGTTCCCTAAGTTTTGTCAGTCAACCAGGATAAATAGACGGAGTTTAACTTTCTCCATCTCTAATTTCCAGGAGATTATTTAACTGGTTATTCTATGATCTCTGAAGGCTCAGGAAACCATTTTGCCTGCCCTTGAAGCTCACCATAACTCTCATCTGACAGGAGATTACGTACTCGTGTATTCGTCTTTCCGCCATCATCTAATCGCCAATAGGCCACTAGATCTTCATTCCCAAAGTCTTTAGATTCACTCAATAATAAACTCTCCAAGCGGCGATACATATTCTTTCTGATTTGCTCTTGAGTGCGGGCTTTTTTCCAAATGCGAACTTCCGAAATACAACACTGGAAGTTGGTATTCATGTCAGAAGATCGACCAATGTATAGTGTTGGTTTTTTATTGGGATCTGAAGCCTCAAAAGCTTCTGTAAACAGGGCAGAGGAGAACTTGCCAACGCTTTTATATTGATCGCCAACGACTACCGCTTCAGATTCACCTTGAATGGGAAAGCTATTTTGTCGAATTCCATCGATATAGATTTCAACTTCTGCTGTCTTTTGACTCCAGGTAAAAGCGATATGATGCCATACATGATCGGTAGGAGCATAATTAGCTGTTTCAAAAATTCCTATTGTAGATCGAGATTTTTGAGCTTGAGAATTTGGAGAAACAATGTCCTGGAGTGTTACACGAATCTTATTCCCAACCCAGGATATAGTATAACCACTATCTTTGTTCATCCTACTCTGACTAACAATTTCAACATTGCCAAACAGATGCTTGACCCAGGCTTCAACCGTAACTGAAGTTATTTGACCACTCGTGTCACCACTACTCCAGGCGACATTATTACATTCAACAAAGTTCTCTTTTTCGAAATGAAGTCCAATTGGAAAAGGTAAGCTAGGAAAATTGTTGGCACTCAAATATTGTATTCCTGGCTTATAAGAATATTTGGAATTTAGATATTCATCATATTTCCTGCTTATAAGTGCACTATTTAACAGTGGCAAATCTCCCCCTTCTTCACATCGCCAGTATCCTACCAAGCTCTTCTCACTTCCTGTTAATCGGCTAAACCTTCTATTGTTGATATCAGCATGGCTTATTTTTGTTGACCAAAGTCTTACTTCGGCAATCCTACCCTTAAATCTACTGCAATAGGTGTTAAATGCTCCTAACTGCATAGAATAAGCTCCAAGGGTAGTAGGAAGAAAATAATCTTTATTCTGGCTCTCTCTTTGTAAATTCTTTTTCTGTTGCTGTGATTTTAGCTGCACACCGTTAACATACAATTTAACTTCTGAAGCATCACAGATAACCACAACATGATTAAAACAGTCAGGTTTCAATAAGCTATTCTCAGTCGATATGGATTTTACTATGAAATTTAATCTTTCAAATTGAATTTGAAATACTTTAGAATGTTCAAAATTTTCATCTTTCTTTTCAAAACAATTGACTTGTAAATTATATTCATTTCTGTAAAAGTTGGATTTTGAAAGAATTGTACCGCCTTCTCCGTCAATAGAAGGATTTACCCAAACTTCAATACTAAAAGGTTCTCCTTCCTTAAAGGAATATGGATCTGTAATATCTAAATCATTTAAAGATAAATTTTCTTTGAATTCTACAGTTGTTAGGGGAATACTCTTGGGAAAATCATCGAAATAAAATCTCCTCATGGGTATATGTTCATAAACGTTTGTAAACTCTATGAGACCTTCTTTATCCGCTGATGCAAGTACTTGACTATCGATCAAAAAGCCTAAACCAACAATGCCATCATCATGCCCTTGCTGATTCCATTTTTCATCAGGGCTTCTCCAGTTCACAATGTCTATATCACCATAGTTCCAATTAACTGTTATGTATTGCCCCATAGGGCTAAAACAAACACTATGAACATCAGCACCTGCGTCGTCATTACCGGCAGCAGCGAACGCAAGCTCTATTTCTACAGAAGGCTCGGTTAAGCTATCTAAATCGTCTGCTAAATTCCAAACCTGCGCAGTATAGATATTACATGGATAAGGCTCAGTATGCCTGACTTCGGACGGCAGTCGGAGCTCAATACGCTTTCTAGCAGACATAAGAGCTTTACCATCAGCCGAGAAAGATAAGGTTGGAATTAATCCATTACACTTAAAACTTTTAATCAATGAATCTTTCGCTGGCTGTTTGTTAATCGTGCTCCATATTTTAATTTGTCCATTGCGACATCCAGAGGCAAGCCATTGGCTATCAAAACTGAAGCAGAGACTATGAATATCTCCTGAGTCGCCATGCTTGAACATTCTGCATTCACTGGTCTCAAGATTCCAAAGTCTCACTTTTCCATCATTGCCACCTGAGGCTAGCATTTGGCCATCTGGACTAAAGCGAATGCAGCGAACTTCTACCAGATTTCCATTTTCGCCATTATTGAAGCTTTTAACCTCAGACTCTAGTGAATCTAAAGATTCCAAGTTCCAAATTTTAACTTCACCATCAGTACCGCCTGAAGCTAAAGAGCTATCATTAGGACTAAAATTTAAGCATAAAACAGAACCATTATGTGCCTGGAATCTTTTTACAGGTTGCTCATGCCTGCTGCTCCATAATTGAACTTGCCCAATCGAATCTGCAGAAGCAAATATGATGAGGTTAGAATTTATAGAAGTAGAGACTTCTTCATCAGTTACCATCCAGTTACTAAGATCTATATGACCATCTTGACCATCAAACAGTAGAGAAGAAGGTATTTGAAGGTGATTTAATTTTTCGGCAGTAACAACAAAATTTTCAATAAATGTATATAAATTATCAACAATTCTTTTTGAATAGATTCGTCTATATGAGTCTTGCGAATTAAAGAAGTCTAAATAAAGATAGTGCAGGTATTGCTTCTTTAAGTCTTCTACAATTCGGCAAGTTCTAATGCCTTGTTCGGCAATAATGTTTCCATTTGAATCTGGGATTGAGGCATGGTTTAACCCAATTAACTGCCATTGTGTGTTAAAAACTGGGCTACCAGAGGCTCCTGGTAAAGAATCTGCTGTATACCTCAAGAAATTCTTGTAAAGTCCATTATTAGTCACTCGATTATTGGTCACAACAACTTGCTTACGCCGACCTCTAGGATGCTGAACAATAATGACTGGATCGCCAGGAATGCTTTTGTCTTTATCGTCATAGCCTAGAGCCTCTAAATCTATAGGACTCGCATTGAGAAAATCATTTAAGCTTCCTTCGGAGTCACCTAATTCTGTAAGACTCCTCTCAGACAATCCAGGAGCAATCCCTCCATAGAATTCAACTAGTTCTATCCAACCAAACTCATATCCAGCTTGTTTCTTGAAAATATCATTTCTTAGCTCAATTAATGTATAATCCAAATCTTTATTACTTACAAATAATGCCTTGGGATCAAACTCATATTCAATTGGTACTAAGATATTCCCTTCTTCTCCCTCGGCATAATTGAACTGAGCGATACAACGCCTAGCAACTTCCTGCGTAGGAAGCACATGCTGATTAGTTAGTAAGTGGTTTCCTCCCACTAAAAACCCTGTACCAATAGCAAAAGGATTTAGCTTAGCCAATCTACTTTCAGCAAGTTCATTATTATGAGCATCAGCAATGTATGATTTGAGGCGCTCAAGAGGTTTAGAATTTTGCTCAGAATCATTTCCAAAAATCTCTGTAGCATATTGCGGCGGAATTGAAAAAATTTCTTGCACTTTTTGTGGAGTGTCGAAATTTTGTGATTCATTTAAACCTTGAGCATACTCAATGAGCTTAATGAATTCTTCTCGAGAGAAATTTTGCAAAATTCGGCAGATCGCAAGACTCCTCTTCACAGCTTTTGGCAAAAAAGATACTGACAGAAAATCAGGGGTTCCTACGGCTGTAGAAGGTAAATTACTCCTCTCTACTTGAAGAATCCTGTCTCGAAATATTTTCTTTATAAACTCTGCGCTTTCTAGAGGTGGGTTAAGAAACTTTTTTATTTCTTCCTGATCTACGGGTAAATTTGATGTGTTTATCAACCTGAGCCAGTCATTCAATATCCAAAGTGGTCTTGAAGTATTAGCATTTGAGTCTACATCTTTTTCCATAAGGCTCTTCTTCCTACCTTTTTTTGAAAAACCTCTATTGAAAACCTCTGTATAAATGAGTATAATTTCTGAACTCTTAATCCTGTAAATTCCCTGATTTAAGTTAATGCCTATGGTGAGAAGCGACAATATTAAAGGAAAGCGACTTCGACAAAACACTTTGCAGACTGATTTTCAGAACAAAGCAGCAGGTCAGACTCGCTTGAATAAATTTATATTGCTAACCTTTTCCCTTATTTTATTTGGAATATCAGGTCTCTTATGTGGTTTGCTTGGATCTCTTACTAGCCTGCAGATAATTACAACCAAGGGCACCTTACCATATTCTCTCATGGTCATCACCTTGGGCATAGTATTCACGAATGTAATTTCTTTTAAGTTAAAAAAACTTCTTATTAGTATAATTTTGTACACATTTTTGGCAGCGATGCTTCTTCTGTTTCTTAATCAACTGAATATATTGGGTTATTCACTCAACTCATTTTCTGTAACTTTGGCGGTTACTATTTTTGGATTGGCATTTACCCTGATTTCTTTTGGAGTTACTCGCTTTTCAATTGCTCTGATCGATGTTCTGTTAAAGAGGGCAGAACCTTTAAGAATTCTTGGTGTTTTTGTTGGACTTTTGGGGGCATTGGCAGGGGCATGGCTAGAGAGTTCCCTAGAAAAGTCATATCCTACATTTCGCGAAGCTTTGCGCTCGGAAAATTTGCAGTTTCTGGTAATATTCTGCGGGATTATACTTGCCTTGCTTGTGTTTGCTAGTGGTTTTTTAGCTAACCATATTCACCGTATACCTTGGAAATATCCTGGTTTCCTAAGATATTTAGCGATTTTATTTGGGTCTTTAGGAGGCACATCTTTCCGAAATATAGACCTTAGCGGAGTGAATTTTAAGGGTTCGGAATTAGCTAATTCAGACCTTCGTGCTCGTCAGCTTTATCGAGTCTGTTTTCAAGATACTACGGGATTAGAAAGAGCAAGAGTTGATAATCAATACCTTGATTTAGAAAACCCGAAAGTTCAGATGCTGCTAGTAAAGGGATGTAGTCCAGATCCCATTTTTTGCAAATTCAATCTTCAAGGGGCATACTTGCAAAATGCTGATATGCGTGGGTTTGATCTGACCGATACGAATCTGACGGGTGCAGATCTCAAAAGCGCAGACCTCAGAGGAAGCATCCTTATTCGTACCCAACTGGCAGGTGTAGATTTCCAAGGAGTTGACCTGCGTAAGAACGTTCTGATTGATGCCAACCTGACGGAGGCAAACTTGCGAAATTCTGACTTAAGAGAGTGTATTCTCGTCCGCGCTCAAGTCGCACGAGCCGACTTTACCGGAGCCGATCTCACTGGTGCTTGCATCGAAGATTGGAGTGTTAGCGACAAGACCACCTTCACTGAGGTGCGATGTGACTATGTATTCAAAAAATACGAAGATGGTCAACCAACCCATCGCTATCCATTCGACCGCAACTTTGAACCTGGTGAGTTTGCTGCCCTGTTCCAACAACCGGAAAATGAACTGGAACTGATTTTTAAGGGCGACTTCAGCTATAGTGCCCTCAGTCTTGCCTTTTATAAACTCAAAACCGAGAAACCAGAGTTAGATCTGGAACTCAAAGGCATTGAACAACGCGGAAACTTATGGGTAGTTCGGGTTACCAGTATTAACCCAACGGTTGAAGCGCAGCTAGAGCAACAGTTTAGCGAAGTCTACCAGAACACGACAAACAGTGACAGTCTAGAAAGGCTTTGTTGCATGATTAGAAAAACGACCAGACCTGCCTTAAGGTCGTCCTGGTATTAAGCTGCAACTTTGTAGCTATCAGGTTTAGCGATCTGGATCATCCGGTTGAGCGCAGCACATTTGATGAACAGTTCCACCGCTTGATTGTCAAATTGACGCGCGCTGAGATTGCCACCAAAAATTGTCTTAAAGCGAAACATGGTGGTTTCGGCAATGGAGCGGCGATGATAGCCAGAATCCTGCTTCCAGCGTTTGCGTCCATGTTTGCGGATGTGACGCAGATTTTCATCTCTCGCATGGGGCTTGCCTTTGCGATTACCATGCTGCCAGATTTTGGCATCTTTGCGCGGTGGAATCACGGCTTTGGCTCCTTTGGCATCAATTTCGTCATAGCAATGGCGATGGTCATAAGCACCATCGGTTGAAACCTGTTCAATTTCCCCTTCAATCTGTTCCAGGAGGTCTTCTAGCACTTCTCCATCCGCCACATTATTGGTTGTCACGACCATTGCCACAATCTCGCCCGTAGCTTCATCAACCCCTAGATGCAGTTTGCGCCAAGTCCGACGCTTGCTCACCCCATGCTGACGGGTTTTCCATTCCCCTTCACCATAGACTTTTACCCCAGTCGAATCGACCACCACATGACGAGCACCCGGTTTCGGCACAATCGGTAAGTCAATGCTCAGGTTCCCAATTCGCCGTGATAGTGTACTGTGGTCAGGCACAGGCAAGTCAATTTCCATCAACTCAAAAATTGATTCGAGAAATCCTTGACACTGTCGTCCAGCCAGGCGATAGACCGCTTTGACAGTCGCCATCGTTTGAATCGCAAGGTCACTATAGAGGACAGACGCACCTGGTTTGCCGCTCAAATCTTCGACCACCCACTGCTCCAGAACCGATTCCTCAATCCAGAAGGTGAGGCTTCCCCGTTGCTTCAGTCCAGCGTTATACTCAGACCAGTTGCGGATGCGGTATTGAGGTTTCATGGCTTGTTTTGGTTGTGGTGATTAAAACTTACCATGCCTCGCCCTCCGCAACTCCTCTTCATGCAACAACGCCGTCTAGAAACCACCATTAAAGACTCAATTTACCGCGATTACGAAGATATCAAGCAACGCTTGGCCGAGAGTCAACAACTGGTCAGGCAATTCGCTGGGATTTCAGAAAGTCAGGCAGAAGCCCTGAAACAACTGAGCAAACAGGCTTTTGGTACTAACTTCTACATTGAAGGTAGCGCGATCACCAATCTGACCGGACAGGGACAGATTGAATACACCGAAGCGGCTGGGCAGATTCGTTCATTGGTGACTCAGAGTGGAACAGAGATTCAGGTTTCCCAGGGTTCCCAGCAGGTCTTGTCTCAGTTGCAAGATATTGCAACAACTCCACCCATGCAGACAGAGCTGATTCAGCAAATCCTTTTGAAGGAAGCCCAGAATGATCCTGCCTTTAGACACTTTCTCTTGCAGCAGCAACAACAAATTCTAACGGCCTTACCACCAGGCACGATCGCCTCAGCCATTCAGGGTGCGATTGCGCAACTCATCAGTGAAGGTAGTGGCAATGTTGTCTAAACCTTTACTCAAACAACTCCCGATGCACATAGGCAAACCTTGATCGATCGCCCCCACTCGCAGGTCTCGCATAGGTTGCTAAATTCCGAATTGCCTGCATTTGTTCCGACTCTCGCTCCATCGCTGGAGTAAACTGCTGCCGCTGCTCCAACAAATCCTCCAGTTCAATCTGCCCCGGTTTGCCCTTGTAAAACGCCTCCTCTGCACATCGCCGCACTGCATTCCCAATCTCAGCAGGGGTGCAGATTCGGTATTCCGTCAATAGTCTACGCCACTGGTTATCAGTCCAGGGAGACTGACCATTTCCCTGAAACGCCGGAAAGTACTTCGCCAGATGCAGATTGAACACCTCATATCTGGCTCCCTCATGAGGTAGATCCACAAAGAAGATGTCCTCGAACCGCCGTACCAATTCAGGTGGTAGCAGTCCTAAACGATTGACAGTCGCGATCGTGTAGATCGGTTCCTGGTGTTCCTGCATCCAGGTTAGCAAAGCAGCCGAAAGACGACGGGCTATCCCGCCATCCGCATTGGAGTCCCAGCCCGCAAAGCCCTTATCAAAATCATCCCAGTAAAGCACACAGGGAGCTAGGGATGTGACTACAGCAATAAACTCCTTCAAAGCGCGATCGGGATTAGGACTGCTCAAGAGAATGCCCCAATTTGCAGCCAGCAGGGGTAATCCCATCTTTTTAGCTGCTAATTTGGCAGATAAGCTTTTGCCTGTACCAGGTGGTCCCCATAGCACCATGCCCGTAGGCAAGCTCAGTCCATATTGTTGAGCTTCGGGTCGTAGCAGATAGGCGATCGCCTCCAACCGTCGCTCTAGTAAATCTAATCCCGCAGCAGTGGGTACATCGGGTTCTGCAATGTACTCTAATCCCCGCCCCCGCAGTTTGTTAATTTTGTGTTCCAAAATCAGTTGCACTAATTGCTCAGGGCTATCTACAAATGCCAACAGTCTGTTCAGCACCATTTCAATCTCACCGATTGGCAATCCCTGACAAGCTGTGATCAGTTTCTGTTTAGCTTCTGGGTCATCTTTGACCAACCAGAGATGCTGGTTACAAAACTGGGTAGCGATCGCCTGTACCTGTTGGTGATCGGGCAGTGCATGAGACAGTACTGGAATAAATGGTTGTAGTTCTAGCGGCAATTGAACGTAAGTTTCTAGCAAAACCCAGTAATGAGGCACGGAGTTCCATAGCGCCTGATGGTAAGTATTTAGGAGTTGGTAGCAACGTTGCTGACTCATCTCTGCAACCGTGCTATTCAAAACTCCTTCCAAAAGGTAGATACCAGGTTTTGGCTGCTCTAACAAGAATTGGAGAATATCTTGCTCGATCGTTTGCGTTGTAGATTTCAGAATCGTTTGTCCTTGAGGTGCTATCAACTGTTGAAGTGTTGAGAAACCCGGATTCCAGACATAAACCGGAAGCGATCGCACTTCACCCCATCGATAAAACTGGCTCAACACCGCCATCCGATCGGGGGTCTGATATTCTAGCGCCACGATCGGAACGTTCTGCTCGATCAGTTTTATCCAATCCTGCAACTGTCGCATGATCTGAACCTGTAGGGGTTCCCCTGGTTCTAACGAAACAAAAACACTCCTTGCCTCAGTCAAATGGACACTTTTGCCCAACAACGTTATGGAGTGTTGGAGGGAAATGCCGCTAATGCGGCGAGGGAGGGAAAACCTTGAATTTGAGAGTTTATTAAGATGGCAACAACCACAAAACCTCGCACCTCCAACGGCACTCGCAACAGTGCCACCTCCAAAATGGCTAAACCTAACGGTACAGCCTCAGCTACCAAAGCCAAAGCACCAACGGTTGATGGACCGCCGGAAACTAACGCATCAGCACTGCTCAAAGAATTGCGGAACTTGGTGTTCAAGGAGTACGGCGTGAAGCTGCAACTCCGGGATGCTCGTGTCTCTACCAAAATTGGGCATGCGACCCGCGAAAAGCTTGGGCTTGACATTGCCGCTCAGGTGAAGAAGAAGGGTGGTAACAAAAAGTTCGACTGGCAGCGATGGAATACGAAGGTGTTCCCGCGACTATTCGGACAACCCGATGCTCTGAAGTACCCGCCGGAAGTGGTGGCGATCCTGATGAGTCTTCTGTATGACACCATTCGTACTGATCCAGAACAAGCGGTTGCAGACCTGGTGGAATTCAACCGGGCATCACTGGAGCGGCGCAATTCGTTCCAGGCAGAGCAGGACGACGACCTGGACGATTTGGATGATGAACTGGACGATGACCTTGATGATCTCGATGATGAACTGGATGACGAAACCAGTGATGAACTGGATGACGATATAGATGACGAGTTAGACGAGGATCTGGACGAAGAAGAGGACGAGTAACACATTCAGCTTCGTTCACTGCCTGATTGCTTGCCCTGCATTAGTTTGACTGATGCAGGGTTCTTTTTTCCCGCCCACCTCCCTGGCACGCTGGAGTGGAACGCAGTAACAACTGCGGAAGGAATAGCAGTTTGGACTGCACAAAACAGGCATCTGTCGATGCGATTGCGGTGAGAAATCCAACTCACTCATAAAGGAGCAATTCTCATGGTTACTGCAACTGCAACACGCAAAGCTACAAAAAATACTGCACGCAAGGCACCGAAGCACACTCCCGCTTTGCAACGGGTGATTCCCTATCAGGAGAAAGTTCGACTGATGGTGATTGAAGTGTTACGGGAGGAGTCTGGACGGGAACTGGCAGCATCCGCTCGTTTCAACGGACAGGAGTTCGATTGGGAACAGCACAATGCTCAGTTTCGCAAGGACTATGCCGAAACCCCACTCCGGGATCTGCTGACCTATGCTCGCAAGCTCTATGGATTGCAAAATCTGGACGAAGTGCGCGATCGCCGTGCAGCCCACAAAGCAACCCGTACAGGGCGCTTGAATGCGCTAAACGGCTTGAGTACAACGGATGACCTGGATACGGATGAGGAGTTTGAAGTTGACCTGGAAGAAGACATCAATCTGGATGACTAATTCCTGGACAGCTTCAGCAGCTTAACATCAAACCCCGGCGATAAGTCGGGGTACTTCATTTCCCACCCACCCGCACCCTGCCGAAAGTTAGGGTATAGTTCTAGCTGTATAAGTTTTCATTATTAGCTAGAACCAGATCTAAAGGTTCAGTGAGTAGTGCGATCGCTTGCTCTAACGCTCCTTCCGCAATCTGAAGCTGTGTTTGGAGTTGGTGTAATCGGTTGCGGCGCTCAATTCCCAGTCGTCCCTCAGTATTGCGTGGATCATCGTCATGACTGAGGTGAATAACCTTGACTTTCTCCTCTTTTTCCTCTGGCTCAAAAATTGCTTCTCTGCTGGTGAGCTTGTTATACCAATAAGTTCCAGACGGGCGCTTGACATTGTAGCGGTGTGCCTCACAGTTATCGGGAGCGATGTAGCAGTCTTGGGTGAACTGTTCTGTACGCGATCGCAACTCTTGAAGTCTCATTTCGATCGATGCCAATGAATCGACTACGCCGAAGTCTTCCAGGGATTGTGAACAACCTCTCTCCATCAACATCGTTACGGCTGCCCAGTGACGGCTCACCCGGATACGTTCCTGAATTCGCTCCCATTGCTGCTGCGCTTCCTGCCGTTGCACCTCTCGAACCTGAATTAGCTCCACCTCCTCTTCAGGAGTTAACTCAGCGGCAGATCCGCAGGTTTCATAGTTGGGGCAGTCTTTTGGTTCTAGCCCTGGCTGAAGCATCATGGCAGCACAACTAAAGCTAAAGCCGCACTTTTTCCTGGGCATAGTTTTTTGTTCTAGCTTTACTATTTAATATAATAAGCTAGAACTAATTGTCCAAGATCGCTTGGACAATTGATGGTCTCTCCGCCGCCAGTACAGGATATGCTGGTTTCTGCCCGTCATGTAAAACGCCCAATTGCACAGTGTAGTAAGGTCTGGATGTCCCTCAGCACCATGTTCTGTAAACGAAATGGCAAGTAACCTGTCTTCAGATAGCTATGGTCGCTTTCTGGATGACCTCAAAGAATGGATTCAGAGTGCTCAACTGCGGGCAGCTACCGCAGTCAACCGGGAACTCGTGACTCTGTATTGGAGAATTGGGTGTGCCATTCTTGCTAAACAACAGCAGGAGGGGTGGGGAGCTAAAGTCATTGAGCGCTTATCCAAAGATCTGAAATATGCTTTTCCGGAGATGAAAGGCTTTTCTCGCTCCAATCTGCTTTATATGCGAGCCTTTGCCCAGGCTTTCCCTGATGAAACGCTGATTCAGGCAGTGATGGGACAAATTACTTGGTATCACAATATTGCTTTGCTGGACAAGCTCAAAGCCAATGAGGAACGGCTGTGGTATGCCCAAAAAACGATCGAACATGGCTGGAGCCGTAGTGCCCTGGTTCACCAGATTGAAAGCGGCTTGTATCAGCGAGTTGGAAATGCGGTCAATAATTTCGACCATACATTACCCCAAAGTCAGTCGGACTTGGCTCGTCAAATTTTGAAGAGTCCGTACAATTTTGAGTTTTTAGAACTAGCAGAAGCCGCTCAGGAACGGGATTTTGAACGGGCATTGGTGGATCACATTCGAGATTTTTTGCTGGAACTGGGAGTGGGCTTTTCTTTTTTGGGTAGCCAGTATTCGCTTGAAGTAGGCGGCAAGGAATATAAACTCGATCTGCTCTTCTACCACGTTAAACTGCATTGCTACGTGGTCATTGATCTGAAGATGGTCGAATTTGAACCTGAATTTTCGGGCAAAATGAGCTTCTACATTGCTGCTGTAGACGATTTGCTGCGAAGTGAAATGGATAATCCAACGATCGGAATTGTCTTGTGCAAGTCTAAAAATAAAGCAACGGTAGAATATGCGTTACGGTACATTCAGCATCCGGTGGGTGTGGCAACCTATCGACTGAAGGACACGCTACCGGAACCGCTACAGGGGAGTCTGCCCAGCATTGAGCAACTTGAGATGGAGTTGAATACTTTGTCAGTGGAGGCGATCGCAGACCTCACAGAGCGAGACGAGTAAGCTGTTTGGAGATGAAAAATTGTCCAAGGGCGCTTGGACGATTGGCGAAACGCGATTTCAACTAGCAAGTGCAGGTTCACAGCCACCACCGCCGAAGGTTGGAACACTTGAATTTGAAAGCTTCCCAGTGACCAATTCATGAACTTGCTGATTTGAAAGTTGTGTGGGTTTTACCTCGATCGTGGTTTTTCCACCCCGGTTAACCTG
Source organism: Pantanalinema rosaneae CENA516 (assembly GCF_050753385.1). Classification (NCBI taxonomy): domain Bacteria; kingdom Bacillati; phylum Cyanobacteriota; class Cyanophyceae; order Leptolyngbyales; family Leptolyngbyaceae; genus Pantanalinema; species Pantanalinema rosaneae. The sequence continues at coordinate 133,092 of NZ_JBLZFZ010000003.1, read as the reverse complement.
GATAATCGTGTCTGCCCAGTAAAATTGTTCTTGTGAAGGTTGCGAGTATGCTGGGTAGCAGCCTTTTGAGGCGATCGCAACTTTGTGTTGTACAGCGGACACGGATGGCAGAGCAACTCCAGTCCGAACCAGCTTTGCCTCGCCGACTGGACCCCAAAGCTGAAGTTGAGTCGTGATGCAGCGTTTTCCATCCTTTAGTGGTGCAATGATGTTGCCGCATACTTTAACATCCACATTATAGAGCAGCGGATATTCTGGAATGGAAGGATTTTGCGCTTGAGTGGCTTCATTTCCGCCTCTTGTTGCGCGAGGAGTGCAACCAACGGCAAGCATCCCCGCCAAAGTCACGACTGTCCAGTATTGAGTAGTTTTACAAGTCCACATTGGTAAATTCCCCTCAAACTTTGGATAGATGCTTAGTTTCATTGAACGGGCGCAAATTCGCGTTGATTAGGAGGCTGAACCCATAACGTGCAGAATCCGGCAGTCGCTTTTCGATTAGGCAGCATCTCCAGGGTGACACCCAAACGCTTCACTTCATTGGCACAGACAAGCTGTCCACTGCGATCGCGGCTTAACAAGTCCTGATTCCAATTCACTAGGTTGCGGGCAAATAGTCCCTCGGCACTGGTTGCCCATTCTAACGCTTTGGCTTGCTCTAATGTCAGTTGTCGGGGTCCGGCGGGATCGAGGGGGCGACTGGCTTGATACCAGGAAAGTCCAGCAATGCCCAAGAATCCTCCCAATCCGGCTGTAACCAGGAGCAATACCCCGGCTGCAATCAATGAGGGAACCGAGTGAATAGCCCGCTCAAACTCTGTGCGACGAATCAGAGCAGAGACGGTTTGGGCGATCGCCTTTTGGTGTCCCTTGATCGCTACCTTTTCATAGGTCTGGAGCCGATCGTATAACTGCGTCTGCCACTGATCAAACATTGTCTCCATCTCTTGGGGGCTGTCCTCTAGCAGCACTTCTAGCCTGCCCGTAGCCACCAGCATCAAAAAAGCTGGATCGTCTGGGTCAATTCCAGTTTGCACCACAATTTCCCAAACCCTGGCTTTGAAAGAATCATCCTTACCGCGAATTGCTAGATCGAGCAGGGTCGGGTAGGGAATCCGATTTAGACCTTTACCCCTGGCAGCCATCGATTCCAGAAATTGCTCATCTAGATCCAAAGGTTCTTCTATTTGGCGGGGATTGCTCATAAGCCTTACCTCCCTTAGCTTGAACGTTTGCTATTGCGGGATTTAGAACCGCTGGCTGCTGGTTCAGCCGTTTGAATGGTAGCTTCTCCATCTGCCATTGATGGCTCATCAGTCGCAGTTGGCTTTGAAGGACTAACTTCTGAGGGTGAGAGTTTCCAGATGTTTGCCTGGTCGATCGCCTGATAAGCACTCTTCAGAAACGTATGGAGCCGCTGCTTCCCTAAAACGCCCAGTTCACCACTCTCCCTACCTGCTGAAAAAGCAAGTCGCTTGGCATCCAGGTGATCCCGCTCTCGATAGCTGAATTTAGGAAAGTCAAGCACGGGGACTTTTTGCTTTGCCAGGAGTTTTTGTAGTTCCTCTCTACTGTCCAGGTGGGACCAATCATCACAGAGTCCCCAGTTGCGGACAAAAACATGCTGCACTTTGCCATCAAACTGCTTCAAAGATTGGATGAAAAGCTGCACACTGTCATAGCCGCCAGTGCAGATAAACCACTTACAGATACTGACCCCATGCTGCGCTCCCATCTCAAGCACTCCATTACGCTCAATCCAATCGGTGACGGCTGGAAAGACCTGAGCGGGAAGATTCACAATCACTGGAGTTTTGATTGCCAGGTCAAAAATGCGATCGGCATCATAGGCTTTGCGTTCGGCTTCACTAAAGACGGCCCGCTCACATCCTTCAGGGTAGACTTCCCCTACGTCAGGATTGCTGCGATCGGCTTCTACCAATACATGGGGCAACTGGCGATCGATGCAATATTGCACCATCACCCGAGCAAACAGAGATTTGCCCACGCCACCCTTCTCACCATCAATGAAATGAATGATTGCCATTGCGCTCTCCTATTGCCACATGGTTCGGGTTGTCCGTTCGGCGGGCTTGTTACTGCCATTTTGGCGATCGCCATTGGTATATTCGATTGTTGAAGATTCAGCAGATGGAATTGGTAGTTGCAAACATTCCCGGATATAGTCTGCCTGACGTTCCAAAGCACGACAGCAGCTCAATCCCAGTTGGCGTAGTTCTTCCTGGCTCAACAGACCTTCTGCCTGACGAGCGGCTACCATCCAAAAAGCTCTAGCGGACTCCAACATCAACTCTTTGCCCTGCCTCACGCCATCACCTTTCTTCAAAAATGCTGTCAATACACCGTCTGAAGTGTCGGTGTAGGGCGAATAGCGAAAGCTGAAATCTTCGCGTTTGCGCGAGGTTTGGGAAATATTGTTCATGCGACCTCCGCCAACTGCTCAACAAAGTCGCAGTACATTCCAAAAGCATCAATTAAACGAAAGGACAGTGCCTCTGCATCTAAACGGTTCGAGCGATAATCCAGTCCTAACAGGTCTTGTAATCGTCGCTGAAGGTCATTACCCCAATAGGTCGGGGTTCGATTGAGATAACTTTCCAATTCATCATGGAGATAAAGAGCAGCTCCGCCAGAAATAATCACCTCTGTGACATTCGGCAGCATGGTGTCAAGCCAATCTTGCAATCGTGACCAGTACTCCTCTTTGGCAGTCAAAATAGCAGTGACAATTTGTTCGCGTTCTAGTTTTTGTTCAGTAGGCGATCGCGTCTTCACCAGATGTTGAAGTTGTGGATTATCAGGGGCGATCTGATTGCCAATACTATAGATTGCGCTCGTTAACGAATCAGCACTTTGACCAGAGGTACGGTTTAATACCTTATCTACCAGTTGATGAAAGCCCAAATCGGTGGTGTTACCGATCGCCAGCTTGCCCCGTTCAAACAGCAATAGGCTGGTATTCCGATGCCCAAACATCAGCACAGCCAACGTCTGTTGCTGGAACCACTCTGCCCCGTTCTGCATCACTCGCGCCATTGCTAAACCTCCCCCCTCGGGACGACACTCAAAGGCTTCTAGCTTGACCTGGAGGCGTTCACCGCGAAAGCTATAATTCTTGAGATGTTGTTTCAGAAGTTGCTGAAAGCGTTGAGCATTCTGGTATTCGCTGTAGGGTAACAAAGCAGAGATCGCAACAGAAAACTTTCGAGGTAGATTAGTTTGTATGGCGATTGCTCCTACAGATGCCAGCACTTTGTATAAAGCCCGTTCATATTTCAACTCATTCATCCGCACGGCTGCCAGAAACTGACGTGCTAAATAACCAACCACCTGACAGTGTTGACTATCACTACATTGCAGCCAAACATCATCTTCAGGTCGGGTGATACCAAGGCTTCCTCTGGTTCTCAAGTGGGCATCAATTGAACTCAAGCTGAGTTCAATCACTTCAGGCTCCATAAGCAGCAATCGAGGTCTGCCATCCGCTAAGTGATAGATCACTTTACTGAGTGAGGAGCCTGGATCGAAAGTCAACGTGAGGTCAGACATCACGGGTTAATCAGTTAGGTTAGCGCTTCCTCAACTTAGCAAGCACTGAATGAATGCTCATCATCCATGTGGATAGAAAAGAGAAACCCGGATTTTCTCACACACAGGGGTTCACAAATGACCACAGTTTCCCTCAATGGTTCGTCTCCATCCTCATTTGACCACCCGATCAAGGCGCTGAATTCCTAATAAGCCGAACTTGTTGACACTCAATGCCCTCAAATGTCCACAGGTTTCTCGCAGCATTCCACCCATGACCCACATTCTTACAACAGACTACAGTACCCGTTCAAAATCCAGGATGCAGAGCAAGCCATGTTGTAATGTATATTCATCTATTGGAATAAAACAATGGTGTTATTGCAACACCCGTGAGCTTTGTTTGTTGTAAAAGGCTATTGCCCGATGCAGAAATCAAAAAGATAACCGACTGGTCGATCACAAGTCAACGAAGGAACAGCAAAGCTAGAGAAGAATCTTCACCGTCTTCCTGATTGGCTGGAATGTCATCGCAGAAACGTCCTATCAAGTTTCATATCTCCCTCAATGCTGAGGAGAAAGAGCAGGTGCGCTGTATGGCGGCAGAGAACAACCTGACGATGGCAGAGTTGTTTCGTGCCAAGACGTTGAAAAATCAGCTCCCCCGGCGCGTCACCCGAATCGCGGGTCTAACCTACTGGGAACTAACCAAAATCAGTGACAGCCTGAATCAAATTGCTAAGGCAATACTTGCTAACACAAAGGCTAGCACCAACACCATTGCTCCACTTCAAGCAACTCCGATCGTGGTCGATCAGGAGTTATTGAATCAAACCAGAAGTCTCTTGAGCCAAATACGGCGAGAACTTACTGACCTGGAATTCATGACAGAGATTGAAGACGAATCGTGATCGGCAAACAAATTAAAGGTCGAAGCTTTAGCAAACTGCTCAATTATCTATTTGGCAAAGATGGAGCCAGCTTAATTGGCAGCAATATGGAGGAAACAACCCCGCGTGGGTTAGCAGCGGAGTTCCGATTTTGCCGACAGTTAAACCCCAGAGTAAGTCGAATCGTCTACCACGCCTCCCTGAGTTTGCATTACACCGAGCATCTGGAGAATGACACCTGGCACGATATTGCCCAGAAATATCTTCAGGCAATGGGCTTTGACATGAATCAGTATGTCGTTGTGCGGCATAGCGATCGCGACCATGATCATGCACACATTGTCGCCAGTCGGGTTCGGTTGGATGGAACAACCGTTTCCGATAGCTGGGATTATCGCCGGAGTGAAGCCGCTATTCGCCAGTTGGAACAGGACTATGGGTTGCGATCGCTCCACTCCAGCCAGGAACAAGACAGCCGTAGCCCCACTACTGGAGAACAGCGATTACTGGCTCGGACTGGTGAGGAAAGTATTCGAGTGCAGCTTCAGCGATCGCTTGATCAAGCCACTCAATCTCCTGTCACTATGCCTCAGCTAATTGGGCAGCTACAGCAAAACGGCATCAGTGTTCGGATTCGCGATCGTCAAACTGGTGGGGTAAAAGGCATCAGCTACGAATTAAATGGTATTGCTTTCAGTGGAACTCATCTGGGCAAAGCCTACACCTTCCAAGGCTTGCAGAGGTACAGGGGAGTAAACTATGACTCACATCGAGATGCGGAATTAATTAAAAAACTGGTAGAACAGTCCGTTAATTCATCAACTACCAGTGGAATCGATGCAGATTCGTTAGTGCAGGTATCGAATATAGAAGAGATCCAACGAGACGATAATGCAGCGAAACATCGCAAAAAATCCAAATTATCAAAACACCGACAACGAGAGTTAGAACTTTGATAGTCAGGGCAGCTAACGCCACTCAGAGAGTAACAACGCTCTTGGCTTAACTGCGATGAATGTCAATCTGCGACAAATGACGATTCAATTTCTCAGGCACATTGGCTTTGTGTCAGGTGCTAAAATCTGGTTACGAATTTCCTGGGATCTGCCTGTAGAAATCATTCCTGACAACTGGAACTGCTACTGGAAGAACAATCAACTGATCTACGGTCATTACATTTTTTGTGGCAGCATCACTCCCCAGGGCTTTACCCTCTACTGCTGCACTCAGGGTGGGCGAGATCGCCAGGGTAATACCTGCTGGCAACTCACTCCCAAACGCTATGCAGATGGGTGGGCACTTGCATTCAAATTTTCCTATTTGGGTGCAACCGTTAGCTTCTATCCCAACCAACCTGATAAAGGGATTAGCAACAACCATGTCAGGCAATGTCAGTGCCTTTTCTACGAAATTGATGATTTACCTCTGACTGATCAATATGGTGCGTTGGAACGATTTAAGCATATGACTGGGTTAGAACCCGCAGCAGTTGTCTATACCGGGGGAAAGTCCCTCCATGTATATCTCAGATGCAGTGTTGGGCTATCTCCAGAGAACTGGATCTTGCTGAATCGGAAACTTGCGATCGCTCAAAATGCTGACCCAGCAATCTGCAATTTAGCGCGTTCTATGCGGCTTCCAGGTATGGTTCGCAGGGAAGTAAAAAATGGGGAGTTGAGCAGTGCTAGAGCAATCACCTTGGAGGATTATTCCACGTCCCAATACAGTTTCAGGAAGCTGAATACTGCTTTGGATGCCACTGGACTGTTTCCTTATGGACTATCGGATCAGCATTGGCGGAAGTGGGTACAACTGGTTCATCTGGCGAAAATGAATGATTCTGTTGACCCACACTCCGCACTGACTCAACCGCCTGCTCTAAGATCTCGCTCAACTGTGCTGAAGCATCGGAGACTTGGAACAAGCCTTGCAAGAGATAATCACTTATCTCTCAAACATCACCGCGCTAGCGGGATCTCAATTCCGCTAACCATCTGCCTGACAAAAAGCGATCGCGCCCTCTTAAAGTACGGTGAGCTGGAAGGCAACCGTAACAACGCAGGATACAAGCTAGCTCGAAATCTATTGGGAACCGCTGATCTATTAACCCGACACCAGATTGCTCACCATCCTGATCCGTATCGACTCTTCGAGCAATACTGCGATCGCTGTACACCCCCTTTAGATGCTGCCGAAGCAGAAACCATCTGGCAGAGTGCTAGCAAAACCCCTGCTTTTGCTAGTCGCAGCCTTGACTCAATTCTTGTAAGTGTAAGTCAATGGCGATCGCGGAAACATAAAAGACATGGTAAACCAACGGTTCAACCCCTGACCCGCCTATCCTGCTGATTAAGTACCCCTGCAATTGACTTAGGGAATAGATCTTGCTAAAACTTCAGTTTTTATTCCCTAAGTTTACTTTAGAGCTACCGCTCCACTGCTTTCAAATCTTTAATCTCTGAGCAATATGGAGTACTATCTCAACTTCAACCTGGTCGGCGAACCGCACCGCTTTCATGTGAGTCTTCCCTGGGGCAACCTTCACACCGTAAACTTCAATGCCGTTGACGCGCATCTGAAGAGTGTAGTGCCAGAGGCAATATACGACCGCACACGCAAGCTTAAACCCAGCGATCGCGCACCAGAACCTGAAAGTATCGACTTTCATAATTGGCTCCAGCAAGGGCAGACTAATCAGGACATCGCTATGAATCCCTATCAACAACAACTCGCTAAGTTGATCGGTGGTCAGATCCACCAGGTGGGCTTAACTCAGGATGGCTACCCTTACCTGATCGTTAAACAACCAGATGCAGAAGCTTTCTTTTATGTCATCGCTCAAGCAAACCCAGAAGGCACGAATGTCGGGTTCCTGCATATCACTGAGCGAACAGGAACCACCCTTTAAGAACTTCTAGCTCCCTTCTGCTGGCTCCTTCAGGCACTTGTCTGGAGGATTTTTTTATCTCTATGCCATGATTCCTCAGCTACATCTTCTTAATTGGGGCATGGGAGTCGAGAGCACAGCAATCCTCGTGCGTTGGCTGCTGGAGCCTCAGTCTCGTCCCTTCAATGACTTCCACAATCTGATTGTGCTAGCCGCGCAAACTGGCGATGAGATGAATGAAACCAAATACCTTTGTGAAACTCATCTCTTTCCGGTAATGCGGGAATACCAGGTTCGATTGGTGCAGGTTGCAAAAGCCTCTACCAGTAAACTGGATGGCTATATCATTCTCAGTGACACTCACCAGCCCTATGAGCTGCACACCGAAGGATACTTTCCCCTCAGCCGTGATTTACTCCAGTCTGGAACTGTACCTCGCTTGGGACGACCTCATATTTGCGCGCAACGCTGGAAGGGAGAGGTGCTTGATGCCTGGATCTCAGACCACATCACAGAAGCCTTTGGTCCCTATTTGGGTTACAACGCCGATGAAATCAAGCGGGCTGGTAAGGCTGATGGCTATACCTGCCAGGGACACCAGTTTCTCTATCCGCTCATCGAATGGGGATGGACAAGAGACGACTGCATTGAATATCTCTACAGCACTTTGCGAGTTCTTTGGAGGAAATCTGCCTGTAGCTATTGCCCGTTTCAACAAAAGCAAGCTGCGATCGCCCGCTATGATCGGGACCCAAAAGCCGCAGGATTGACACTGCTGATGGAAATGAACGCCCTGGCGTTTAACCCCCGAATGCACTTATTCTCATCAGGCACTGCTTATGATCTGATGGCAAAAAGTGGTAATCAGGCTGCCTTTGATGAATTAGAGCAGCTATTACAGCAATTACAGTGGGCAATCTATCACGTGCAACGCACTTACAAACAATTGATTGGGAAGAATGGCAAGCCCTACGTCAACTCCGATCGCAACGTGGTTCTCATCAATGAAGGTAACAAAGCTCAGATGGAATCCAAGTTAGAAGTGATTTGCCAACGTCATAATGCCCTAGTAGAAGACCTATATGGCAAACGATGCTATCGCTATCAACGGCAAGAAGGCGTTTATCCAGCTTTCGAGGAATTTTATGTCGTTGCTCCCAAGCTGGCAAAAAACAAATGCCGTAGCCTAAAAGCTTTTGACCAACATTGGAGAGAACTAACAGGACCTAGTAAACCTGTCCAATTGAACCTCTTTGCTCCCTGAGCCCAAGTACACCACGATATCGCGATCGCGGTAGAGCTTCCGCTCCAGATAACTGAGATGGGCTGTATGCCCTCACCTGTTTACTAATCTGGAGAGGTCTATGTCCGAATCGCTAAACTCAAATTCTCCAGCGTTTGTAGTGGTTAAGGTTGATGAACCTCTGCCGTGGTCAGAGCAGGAGATTTTCTATCCTATTTTGCCATTAGAAGAACCCCATACCTACGGTACGCTCCAGAGGGCAGCCGAACTGCTGGCATCCTTGATCGAGGACTTTGGATACACTGCCCAAAACACTCGAATTTATCGACTTGTACCTGTTGCTGACGAAGATGCCCTACCAATCATCCAAAACGCTTTGGCTACTTTGCAACAGGATGGCGAGTAGCTTCATGCGCTTCTATTTTAGTGGGCTTTCTGGCAAGAATGATGCCTTGATGCTGCAACAGGCGGGTGTACATCGAGTACTTGTGAATCCAACAAAAATTCATTTGGTTGAAGGATTTCACAGGGTGGCTTTAGACTCTAATGCCTATCACTACTTCAGGCACGGCGGTACGCTAGATGTGATTTCATACATGGAAGCTGCCGTTTCAGGTAATTATGTTTGGGTGAGTGCACCTGACGTGATCGGAGACTCAAAAGCAACTTATCAAAACTGGGTGAGTGCACACCACTGGCTTAAGCAAAATTTTAAGAAATCACCTGTCAAAATGGTTCCGGTATGGGGTTGGGGAACGCCCAAGGAATATCTCAATTACTACCTGCAATGCAGCAAGATTGTGGGAATTGGTGGATTAGTAATGCTAATGCGTCAAGGTAAATCTGAAAACCTGGAGGAACGGGCGATCGCCTGCAAAATGCTGCGTCAATTGAAAACCCTCTGTCAGCAATATCCTCAACGGTTTCACATCTATGGGTGCAATTGGACAGTTGCCCTCAATCATTTGCGGTATCTGGCTTACAGCGCAGATAGTAGCCTTGCCTGGGATGGTGCTCGCTATGGATTGATTATTCATATCCGTAACGGTAAACTAATTCGCACACCTGCCTGGAAATTAGGGTTTGAAGGTCACCGGAAAGCTCGGTGTATTGTGTGTGCCAGAAGCATTCGACGGTTTATGGCACAGAGGTAGTGCGCTATCGCGCTGGTTCATACAGCGTGATCAAGGCTACCCCTATGCAAACTCTGACAACCAGTTCTACGAATCACTCAGTACCACTGACAATCACCCATCCTGACCTCTCTCTTGAATCCGAGCAATCCTCAGAAGACATTAATCCAGGCACTCTGATGATTTTGGCAGACATTGAAGCAGAACGAGACTATTACGAATCTTGTGGGAGATGGTAATCATGACCTTTCCTCTGGCTCAACAATCCCTGGCAGGACTCTCTCAAGCAGCAGCGGAACTCTGGGATCTGCTCACCCATTCTCAAACAGTTGAGGAGGAAGCAGAACTTCTTGCAGCGATTTGGGAAACCCAGGAAGCGCAGGAAGACGCGATCGACCTTCACGCTGAACTCGCATTTCAACTTGATGCTGAGATTGCAGGGATCAAACAGCGGCTAGAACACTTGAAAGCCATACATCAAGATGCACTCGATCGCCTGGAACGATGGCGACAGTCCCTCGATCAAAGTATTCTGGAGCAAAACCTAGCCGGGGGGCTGCCCGATGAAGTCGTCGGACATTCACTCCGCATCACCATTCGCGAAAATCCTCCCAGTTGTGAGCTACTGGTGGATGCAGAAGACTTGCCAGATGAGTTCCGCAAAAAGAAAGTCACTTATGCTGCCGACAAGAAAGCGATCATTGCTGCCTGGAAGAGAGGCGTTCCCGTCGATGGCACCCATATCGAACGCAGGCGGCGCGTCATTTATGCACTAACCGCTACGGCGATTCAGGACTTCAAAAACTCACTTTTGGCAGAGCAATAAACCCTTTCGTCAGCCAGCAGCAAGGATGTGTCTCTGCTGCTGGCTAGTTTTTGCATTGTCCTGGCTACCGCCATGTCAGCTAGACCATTAATTTGTCTCTGCTATGAAATGGCTAACACCAGAAGAGGCGATCGCCAAAATGATTGCTAGTAGCTATTAACGAACCATAGCGGCAATCATTGCTTCAGTTAAGCCTAAATCTTTAGCATTCGCAGTTTCAATGGTAACGTTGGTGCGTTCACTACTGGTAGGAAAGTTATGCTCCAGAAGAATTCGGTCGTCTTCGGGTATACGAACCCAGCGTGCAGGCTGCTCCAATTCTTGTGCCAATATGAAGGTTAACTCACCAAGATAAGAATTATCGGAAGTAAATCGTTCAGAATCACCCCATCCACAAGCAGTTTCACCGTTAAACGTCCGCCATGTACCAACCGCACCACTCCATGAAGAAGAAGTGTAGATAGATTTAGAACCAATACTTCTCATGCTTCTACTTCCTCTCAGGACATTAACAATGCAATCTTTGATTCTAGAAGCTCTTGCTTTAGCCACTCTTAACTTTACCAAATGAGCTATCTCATCACTGATTGGAAAGTGTAAATGGACTTCTGATTCTAAATTCACTCTTGCGTATTCCTCTGATGCAAGAACAGCTCGACGAAAAACCTTGCTCTCCTGAAGATTTTCAGCAACTAGATAGATGGTGGCTCCCATCAATATGCGAGGAGTATAATAGGGCTTTAAAATGTCTAGAACCAGTGGTAACTTTATGGGATCAGGAATTGCTACCAGGATATCTTCGGTGTTTAGTTCAAGAAGTGTATAAGTCATAATCAAATATTCTCACTCCTATTAAAAGTTTTCTTTAGCTAAATGTCTAATTAAATCTAGAAGATTTTTACTGGCGATACTGCTTCCATGTCGCATTTAGTTCATTTTCCATCCTATTCCATAACCATGTTGGGATTAATGGAGCAGAAGCACGAGCAAGCTGATATTCACTCATTAATTTAATAGCTTCCGATTCCTGGATGCCTGAACTCGCAAGAAGATTTTCAGCAATTTTCTCAATTTGTCCTGCTTTAATACTAAAACTTTGATAGCCTAGAACAGAACGAAATAAATTTAGCGAGAACACTAAAGTTAGAGCAGATGTTACAACTCGTCCAAGACTAGATAAAGTTTGTGTATTATCAATAGTCTGAACACTGATCAGCAGTACAAGTATAGAAATACAAACTAGTAAGCAAGTCCCAATGAGGTAATAGTTGCTCATCCGCTCTGATAAATGTTTACTCCACCAAACAGACTCTTGTAAATTCTCTAATGCTCTCTTTGTTCCAGGTGGCTCTTTACTAGCAAAATATTTTCCAGATAATGCTTTTGTAACCACAAGCTTGTCAACTCTTAATGGACTTCGCATTAGCAAATCTGAGAGTTCAGCTTTTGAAAGTGCCCATCCAAAAGAGTCATGTCCATCCAGTTTACGCAGCAGAGCCTCAGCAATCCCCTTATAAGCATCTGACCGCCATGCCAGCCAATCTGCTAATACCGCCAATACAAATACAAACACTGGAGCATAGGTCGGCACTAGTGGAATCGTAACAGTCAAAACACCAACTAGAAACCCTGCCAACTTAGAAATAAAAGAAAATCTTGCCCACCGCTTCGCCAAGGTAAAATAGACTTGACAAAGTGCCCTTGGATTCTGTTTTACCTGATTGCTAGTATTAGCCATAAATTGGAAACTCCGAGCCAAAAACTTTCTTCCACCAGTAAATAGCAGTTTTCTGATCGTTTTTAGATTCAGCAGCTATTGCATGACGCGCATGACTTGCAGCCTTCCCAAGAGCCTTGCTGATGCTTTGTTTAGTATTAGATCCAACATCTACATCTAATGCCTCACCTAACCTTTTGGGATCAGGACAGCTACTGATTAGATAAAAGTTGCAATTTTGGAAGAAATATTCAAGTGCTTCTGGAATGTTAGTTATTTCAGGAGCGTACTGAAAAGTCTGGACCACCAAGGTTTCAAAATAGTAAGACATTAGAACTGGTTTGTGTCTGCGCTCATTCCAATACTTTAACAATCGCAAGATAGATAAAAGTCTACCTTTGTGTTTAATATTTGCCGATGTAATACTTTCAGCATCAATCTTAGGATTAGTTCTAATCCAATTTCCGTATCCATCAGGGATTAAAAAATGAGTGACCTTATCACGGTAATCATAGATCGGAATCGCTGGCACAATATCAAAAGTCCAAGGTTGAGACTTTATATTTAACGTTACGGCTTGCATGCGTCTATTTTTTCCAGAGTTTCTATAGTTAGTGATATAGGTAAGACAATGTTTAATTCGATTCAATACTTTAATTGAATTGACATATCCTTTATTATTTGTAAACCGCTGTAGAGGTGAATTACTATCTGTAATCTTTACTTGACAAACCGCTGTCATATTAACTCCATAACCTGAAGCCTTTTGCTGATAGGAAATCTCTACATTAACGCTCCTATTGTTCAAAAGAATCAAAAGATCAATATCATTTAAGGGACGAATTTTTGTTTTTCTAGCAAATTATGAAACGTCAACTATTTTGGCCGCTCCGCGCTAATTATTTTGGCCGGTTTTGCTGTGAGGTCGCAGATCGCTCTTTGGCGGCCTGCTGACGAAAACTTTCGGCTTGGATTTCCAGGATGAGCGCATGGTGGACGAGGCGATCGACGGCAGCGACAGTCATGGTTGGATCCATAAAGATGTCGTCCCAGGCACTGAAGGGATGATTGGCTGTAATCATGAGGCTTTTGAGTTCATAGCGGTGGGCAATCAATTCAAACAGAACCGAGGTCTCGGTTTCTGACTTTTTGACGTAGCTAAGATCATCGAGGATGAGTAGGTCAAACTTATCCAGCTTTAGCAGCGCAGACTGAAGCTGGAGATTGGCCTTAGCTGCTTGCAGCAATTGCACCAGAGTGGTGGCAGAGAGGAATTTGACCGTTGCTCCTAACTCGATTAGGCAGCGTCCAACGGCGGCAGCGAGATGGGTTTTGCCGACGCCAGAAGGACCAAACAGCAGGAGGTTGTCGCCGCGTTTGAGCCAGCTTTTGTCCTGACTCAACTGCGTGACGGTGGGCTGATGGACACCCGGACACCGGCTGAAGTCAAAATTGGAAAAGGCTTTGGCAGGCGGCAGGTGGGCATCTTTGAGGGCGCGTTGGACTCGAGCTTGGTAGCGTTGCGTCGCTTCGACCTCACACAGTGCCAGTAGAAACTGGGCATGGGTCCACCCCTGTTGGAGGGCTTGACGCTCCAGTTCCTGCCACTGTTGTTTCATGTAGGGCAGTTTGAGGGATTTGAGCAGCAGGCTGAGGGTTTCCATCGCTGTCGTGGCCGTAGGTGGTATGGGCATAGAGCAACTGGTCGTAATGGGTGAGGTCATGCTGTTGGGTTTGTAGAGTGGGTGGGGACGGCACGTCTACCAAATGAAATTGCTGTTGTAGCCCCACTAGACTGAGGGCGTTGGCATTTAGTTGAGCCTCCAAATACTGAGCAACTGCGTGTTCCTTGTCCTGCTTGGCCGCAATATAGAGGGCCTCGCACATCAGGCGAGCCGCCGTATAGGAGTCAAATTGGTGCTCAATCTGCCGCCATAATTGGCGGTAATGGTCGTTGGGCAAGAGGTCCTGTTGCCAGACCCAATAGAGGAATGCCCCCGGTTTGAGGCGCAAGCTGTCGATAACATGGCGGTAATTGACGCAATGCAATCGTTGTCGAGGATTGTCAGCCGGGGCGTAAAGCCGAGGCAGTTCAACGACCTGCTGACGACCGAAGAACCCCACAATCCGGTCATGGTGCAGATGCAGCGTCAGAGTACAGCCCACTAAGCGGGAGGGAACCGAGTAACTCATCCGTCGCACCCGGATGGTACTGTAGGTACTCACCTTCACGCTCAGCACTTCGTAGTCCGGATAACGATAGGTGGGTAGGGGCTGAAGATAGGGCACTTCCTCTTCAAAACGGGTTTGGCATCCCTGGTTCAGTCGAATAATCACCTGTTCAATGAATTGCTGGTAAGCGGCAACCGATGGAAAGTCAAAGGACTCCCGCAATAGTAGGGCTTGATGCAGGCGATTTTTGAAGTGCCCGTGAGGACTCTCTATCGACCCATTCTCATGGGCTATGCCACGATTGTTCCGACTCGGACGCAGGTTGTAATGATGGCATAAGCGGTCGTACATCTGCGTCATGTCTATATCGGTACGCAAACCTAGATTCCGGTAAGCCGCACTCAGGCTATCGGTACGGTGCTCTTTGGGGCAGCCTCCACAGGCTTTCAAGGCATTTTGCAAACCCTCCGAGAGCGCTACAAAACTCTCCCCGCCCTGCACCACCTGGACATACTGCCAACCGCTGTACGCTAGACGGTAGTGGTAGAGCAAATGCTCAAACGGCTTACCCGCAATCGTAATTTGTTCCTGCTTGAAGTGGGTGAAGTCGGATAAGCCCATCTCTCCGGGTGGGTGTTCGATAGCAAACATCACAACCTTGGGTGGACCTGCCGTGACTCGCCAGTTTTGCACCCGCCTTTGTAAGGTGCGCATAACGGACTTGCTGTAACGTCCGGGGTACGTGTCTTGCAGATACTCGAATAGTGTTATCGCTTGCAGTTTGGGTTGGTGTTCCAGCATCGGTACCAATTCACTTTCCCAAACTTCAGCCAACGGGTCACGGCGGGTGCGCCAGTCATGCGGACGCCCTCGTTGCGATTGCAACTCGCCCTGTTCTATCCGTCTACCACTGCGTACAGACACGCCAGCTTTTGCTGCCGCAGTTGTCTGCGTGCAGCCGTTCTCTTTGGCGCTCATGTATAGTTGAACCTGTTGATAATTAATTCGTTTTCCAGACACTGGGCAGTCATTTAATTGGCGTTAATTGACGTTGCCTAGTGTCTTTTTTTGATCCAGTAAAACTGTGTCAGAAGGCACACTTCGCTCACCTGAACGGCTGTCTGGAACCGGCCAAGTTAATTGTCGCGATGCGGCCAGGTTAATTGTCGCTCAACAAGCAAATGAACCAAAAGAAATATAGTCACCACTCAACGGTGGAAATTCTGGTTGATTTTTAGCTATTTTTTTAATTTGATCAAATAAATAGTCACGACTTACACGTCCTTTATCTGTAATTACTCGATCCAAATCAACAATTTGAGACTGAAACTTTTTAAATGCAGTCTTAACCGTACTTGCCTTCAAATCAGGCTTTTTCTTAGGTTTTATTTTTTTAACAACTTTAGGCTGACTAGATACCCCCTGAGTAGCAATTGTCTTCTTGGCAATAGGTTTATGGTGGATGTTAGTCTTAACTTTTGAACCTTGCTTTTCTTTACCGCCACTTTTAGGTTGTTTTACCTTGGCCGTCTTGACTGAAGCCTTATCATTTTTATCTCTACCTAAACTAGATTTATTATCAGAAACTTTATTCTCGGAAGTCAGCTTTTTTTTTGATTTATTGTTTACACTTTTACTTGACTGAGATCTTGTCGTACTAGCTCCTTCTCTCAGTGAGGTTTCTATCTTTTTGGATGCTTTCGCTTTTGAGCCAACTCTCTCTTTTCTTTTAGTGCTGTCATCTAAACCATTAGTTTGAACCTTACTAGTTCCTTTTGTTTTAGATTTATCGTTCTCCTTTTTAGTACCTTGACTAGTTGTTGAACTAGCAACAGCACGAGATCGCCTTTTTGGGCTTACTTTTTTAGCATTGGATCCACTAGTCAATTTCCTACTCCGCTTAATCATTCTGATATCTTAATTTCTACTTCAGTAATCCTAAACTCTCTGCTTGAGGTAGCACTCTTGGGAATATGTGAAAGTCTGAACACCTTAGCGCCCCTACTCTCACATACTTCCAAAAGTTATTTATCGCCTTTGTGCTTGGTTGGGTCAACTAGCCGATAGCGAAGACCTGATTCAGAAGTAGGTGGAAGAGGCTTACCCTTGGTTGAGGTTACCTCTATTCCTTTGCTTCCGCCTCGAGGTCCAGTAACCTCGTACTGTCCACTAACAGGTGTTATCTCACCAGGCTTATGCAGATTTTCACTGCTCATTTTGTTCATCCTTAAGAGAAAAGATACTACCATTCTAAACACTTGTTAAAAAAACTGGGTTAAATTCGGCTCTTTTCAAACAGTTTGCTGAATATCAGCATTAATACCAAACATCAGTATGATAGGTTTAAGAAAATACATACAAAATTTTGCTATGATTAGCGGCTTCACACGCCAAGAGGCTATATCTTTAACTGGAGTAAACTCTGGTAGGCTAAGTTACCTAGATGAGACTGGATTAGTTAAACCTGAAAAACTTGGCAATCCAAAACATCCCAAAGTCATTTACAGTTGGGAAAAGATTTTGCAACTAAAAGTAATCGACCGCTTGAGAGAACGACTCTCACTACAAGAAATTCGCAAAGTCATTGAATTCCTGGAGGAGAGAAACTACGAGCCGTCTCTTTTCACCTACAACCTAGTGTTTGTTGGTAAGCAGTTATATCTTATCGAAGACTGGAAAGAATTTGGAATGCTTGTTCTAAATGCTTCTGGCAATAATAAGGGTCAGATTGCTATTCATCAAATTGGTGAAATTGGTGAAGTATTTTCTGAATTGCAGAGAGAGGCAGAGAAACACCACGTCTTAGACTTTGATAAACGAATTAAAGGTACACCTTTAGAGGTCTAATTTGGGCTAAACAACCAGTTTATCAGGGCATTCAACAACGGGTTTCGATTATCTGTTGCAATTGACCACAGGGAAGCAGCGACGGTTCGCCACCTACTTTGATCTAGAGAGCGGCAGTGGGCGATCGCTCTACACTACCCAAACCAGTATCATTCAAGCAATCCATCAATCTTCAAATTAATCACCGCGACTGCATAATTTTCCACTGTGCCGGAATTTCTACTCGATCAGTCCTGCTCGCATTGCCAATACGGCTGCTTGAGTGCGATCACTGGCACATAATTTGCTGAGAATACTACGGATATGTACTTTGACTGTACCAAGACTCATATAAAGTTGCCCAGCGATCTGGTTATTGGTATAGCCCTGAACCATCAGTTCCAACACTTCCAGCTCTTTATTCGTCAGAGGATCAGACTCCAGAATTGTAGCTTGCTCCGAATCGAGTGCGTTGATGGTTACTGTTTGAGGTTCATTAGTACTTGATGGTGGTGATGCAAATTGCCGAGCATGTTTCAGGACAATGCGAGCGATCGCTGGATCAATCCAGGACTGTCCCTCATAGGTCATACGGATGGCTTCCAGTAGCAACTCGAACTTGGTGTTCTTGACACAATACGAATCAGCCCCCGCTGCAAATGCCGCTAATACCATTCGTTCTTGAGTGTAGGACGTTAGCATAATAAACCGGGTTTGAACATCTGACTCTGGAGGGACAGTATTCCGAAACCGCTGCACTACCTCTACCCCATCAATGTCTGGCAACCCAATATCTACGATCGCTAGATCCGGTTTCGTCTTCTGAAGCAGCTTTAACCCTGCCATCCCCGTTTCAGCATCTCCAACAACAGTAATATCCTGCTGCTCATTCAAAGCACTACGAATCCCTGTACGGGTCAGGCTGTGATCCTCGACAATTGCAACTCGCATCGTTCCCACCCTTCACGATTTTGACTACTACTTAAGGCAGATAGACGCGAATCCCTAGATAGAATAAGTCTTTGGCGAAATGCAAAGTTTTGATAAATCCGTTAGACTGACTTCTTTACATCTCTGTTCCCTATCCAAAAAGCTATTCCTTTTCCCAAATGTAGTGTTTCCCTAGGATGAAGGCTAAAAAAGCTTGTACTACACAGGCTTAGAGCAAGTTACAAAGCACAGGGTCATCGCCAGTTTGCCGTAAGTCACACAGACAACCGACAAATAAAGCGTTGGATAAAAAACATGCTCTCAAAACCTTTAAACCCAACCACCAGGTTTGCTTCATCCGGAGCGAAACGCATTCTACTGGTGAATGCCCTTCCTAATATCTTTCGCCCCATGCGCTCAATGCTGAGAAAACGTGGGTACCAAGTGGATATTGCTCATAGTGGAATGGATGCACTTGTTCAACTGGAGCAGTATCCACCTGACTTATTACTGCTGGATACGGATACTGCCGACATAGATGGATACGAAGTAACTCGACAAATTCGGAGAAACCCAGAGCTACCCTTTTTTCCAATTATGCTGGTGGCAGATCATAACCATTCCAATGTAGTTAAAGGATTAGCATTAGGCGCAAACGATGTCATCCGCCCAACGGTAAAAAAGCGAGAGCTATTCGCTAGGATTCTAGCAATGTTGCGATTGAAACACAGCATTGATGAACAAATCAGAATTAACCAGCAGCATGAAGAATTCATCGCCAGCTTGACTCATGATCTACGAACCCCTCTTATTGCAGCAGACCACGTATTGCATCTGCTACGTCGAGGTGCTTTCGGAAAAACATTGCCTAAGATGCGGGATTCTTTAGAGCAAGTGGTTCAAAGTAATCAAACTTTGCTGGAGATGGTTGATACTCTTCTAGAAATCTATCAATACGAAGCAGGATGTAAGGATCTGTACTTTCATAATGTTGACCTCTGGGAACTAAGCCAAAGCGTTATTAGAGAACTGACTCCTCTAGCTATAAGTAAAAGCTTAACCCTGAGTCTGCTTTTAGACAAAGGTACTGATGAAACATCTTTGTGGATGGGGGGCGATCGCTTGGAGCTTCGTCGTCTACTAACCAACTTGATCGGTAACGCCATCCGATACACTGATACTGGTTCAGTGGAGCTTCACCTACAGCATCTAACTCATGATTCTTCAGAGAAAAATTTTATCTTACTGGAAGTGAGAGATACGGGAATTGGTATCGCTCCAGAAGAACAAGAATTTCTATTTGAGCGATTCAGACAAGGAAACCATCAACGCCGGGGGAATGGATTAGGGCTTTATCTCTCTCGTCAAATTGTGGAAGCCCATCATGGGACTATCGAAGTTGAATCTGAAATTGGTAAAGGGACTCTCTTCAAGGTTCAATTCGATTTACTCCATGATTAGAACCTCAAGCCTTACTTCACTAGCTCCTCTATTTCTTTTAGCAGTGTTTCTAAACGATCGCGTTTCTCCTGATCCTCCCATGCAGATGTCTTTTTGAGCTGACGGCTTACAGCATTGAATCGCTTCAGGTAGTCGGGAGGCTGAGCAGTAGAGTTCTGTAATTGCGAAAATTGTTTGATACGGTCGCGAATATCTCTAATCGACAGGTCTTGGGCGATCGCTGCTTGAAGTAGCTCTTGCCGTTGCCCTTCATCCTTAACTCGTCCTATGGTTTGCGCCTTCGTATACTCAATTTTTCCTTGCTGAAGCGCCTCAAGTACTTCTTCAGGCAGGTTACGTAAAGGCAAACGATGCTTCACGAAAGACTGCCAACTCATTCTTCCCAATGCATTGAATACCTCTTCGACAACCTCTTCTTCTTGAACCACAACGTTGTGGTTCAAATTTCGAGTTGATTCATTCTGCATCCGATATAGGAGAGACACCGTTTCCTGGATAGACAACTCCAATCGAATCGCTAGTAGCTGTAAGATCCCTTCCGTCTCCTCAACCGGGTTTAAATCCTCCCGTTGCAGATTCTCAACCAGCGTAATTTGAAGTGCTTGCTGGTCACTTAGCTCAAGAATAGTAGCAGGAACCTCTGTTAAACCTACTCCCTGAGCCGCTCTATACCGTCGCTCCCCCGCAACTAACTCGTACTCCCCAGGTTTTCCCGGCATCGAACGAACCAACAGATTCTCTAAGATGCCGTACTCCCGCACAGAAGCAGTAAGCTGCTCCATCTTCTGAGGATCAAAGTAGCGTCTGACCTGCTCAGGCTTGCGATGGATCTGAGCGATCGGCAAAAAATTCTTGGGTTCGTTAGGCTCAGTCGGTTCCAATTCTTCAGTATTGGGACCGAATAGCCTAGTTAAATCAATGCTTCCCCCATAGGGTTTATCCTTTTTAGAAGCTTTGGAATGTGTCATAGAAGTTCAAGTCCATGAATAATCTGATTCATCGCTTTAAGCGCGGGATGCTTTTTGTCATACAGAGCTAGAGGCAGATGTTCTTCTGATGCATCTGCAAAGATTGTAGACCGTGCGATCGGGGAATAAACTGTCGCCACTGCTGAAAGCTGTTCTTGGATCGCTGCCAACGTCCGCTCATCATGAGAATTTCGCTGATCATACATGGTTGGCACAAATCCGGCGATCGCAAGGTCTCGGTTTGGACGTGCCCGCACCAGTTTAATCGTGTCAAATAGCTGTTGCACCCCATTAAATGCCTTGTACTGAGATTGAATTGGTACCAAAACATGAGTTGCCGCAACCAGCGAAATATAAGCCAAATTACCCAAACTTGGAGGACAGTCGATCAAAATAAAATCATACTGCTCTTGAACGGGCAAGAGTGCCTCCCTCAAACGAAAGTCACTCATCACGGCTGACATCAATTCACGCTCTGCTAAAGCAAGTCCCAAGTTAGCAGGAACTAAATCAACCCCAGGCGTACCATCTTCTTGTTGGGTCTGAGCATAAATCCCCTTATGAATGGGTAATGGCTCATCCTGCAAGATAGCGTGATAAATCGTTTTGTCCAATTCATAGGGATCAAGACCCATAAATATTGTGAGAGAAGCCTGTGGGTCCATATCCACCACAAGAACTTGATAGTAATCTCCTTTCTTCTTACTCCGTTTCTTCGTTTTCACGTCCAACCGCTTACAACAAGCAATCATGTAGCCAAGTTGATTGACAAGAGAGGTCTTGCCAACCCCACCAGCCTGATTAAACAAAGCAATAATCCGACTCATGCAAGTTTTCCCAAGTATTAGAATAAGTCAATTTTTGAACCACAACGTTGTGGTTCAACTACAAAGCACACTTTTGAACAGTTCTGAAACGCCCCTTCGGCATGGGGATCATCAAAAATAGCAACAAAATTTTAAGCGAAACTAGATTCACTACGAACCTGTACGCAGGACTGAGAACAGTGTCCAAAAAACCTCTTCGGGATTAATCAGACCAAATATTCCTGATAAATAGTATGTATCAAGACCAGCTTAATTGAGCATCCATCTTTGAAATTCGTCTCATTTCAAATCACTGTTTTGGGGAGGCTCTTCACCAATAGATTGATAAAAAGCCCGTTCTGCCGCTGCACCGAGTGCTCGCTTAGCATATCGCTTAAAGCTGGCTTCTGATTTATGACGAGTCAGCGTCCGAGCATGAAGGCTCTCAACCCCCCGCAAGAGCAGCCCAGTCGCAAAGGTGTGGCGTAACTGGTGAGGATACACATTCACCAAAGTCAGAATTTGTTTGAGTTCTGCCTCATTGAACTGTCCCCATCTATCCTGCGGATCAGGTTCTATCTCTCCTCGCTCAATTCTCTGCTGCCGCTCTAATGCCAATTGAGCCTGCTCTGCGGCAATTTTACCCAAAGCTTTAACTGCGTAATATAACCCTTGATAGCCCAAACACTGACCCACCCGGTTACGTCCAATAGACAAAAACAGGGGGCTATCAAATAACAAATCGCCCTCCTCAGAGCGACGCTGAACTAAATACGTGTTCAACTGCTCTCGCGCCTGACGGCTGAGCGGGACTGTGCCCGTACTGTCATCCTTGGCTTCTCGAATCGTTAACCGTACGCCATCGTAGTCTTCCATATTCAAATTCACGACCTCTTCTGCGCGCAGACCATGACCTAGCACGGCTAGCAATGCGCGATCGCGTACCTCCGTTTCTCCCCGTTCCTCCAATGCCAAGTATAGCGCCGCAACTTCAATTTCCGATAAGTCCCTGGCTGGGGGCAAAGGAACCCGCTCCATCTCTACGGCTGTCGTCGGGTCATGGGTAATTTGCTCCGGGTAAGCTGCTCGAAACCAATCAAAGAAACTCATCAGAGCGGTCAACGCTCGGTTAATGGAATTGGGAGAGAGGTTTTGCCCCTGCAAATAGGCTTTGAACTGGGCAATCTGGCGAGGGGTGAGATCTGACCAGGCGCGATCCGTCCAGGTGAGAAACCGTTTCAATTCGCGTCGATAGGCTTTTTGAGTGTTATCAGCCAGCGATCGCGCCTGGAAATACTCCTCGACTCGGAGCCAACGTAAATCCGTCGGTTCTGTTGAGCGTAATGTTAATGGAGCCTGGGAAGCCACCAGGCGAATCGGGGGAAGTCCGTCTGAGCCTGAAAACATGAGTAATGACCACGCAACTCAAGTTGGCTCTTTCAGTTTAGGGCATTTCAAGTAAAATATTTAAACAATATCTTATATGCGACTAAACTACGACTAGATTCACAGGGGCCAGGGTATACTGAATGAAAATCCTTGCACTGTGGGAGTTTGACGGATGCGATCGCCCTTCCCTGGCATGAATCCCTACCTGGAACAACCCGCCTTCTGGTCGTCGTTTCACACGCGACTGATGGTGGCGATCGCCGATACGATAGCGCCCCAACTGCGCCCCAACTATTACATTGAGGTGGAAACTCGCACCTACCAGGATCAAGCAGAGCCGGAAGAAATCGTCGTGGGTATTCCAGATGCTGCTGTCTTAGCGGCTCGGCTAATCGATCAATTGGAGCCGTTGCGAGTTGAATCGGGTGTAACGTTAACTCAGAAGCGACCTCGCTCCATTTTCTTGCCCCAGCCAACGACCATTAAAGAGCGCTATTTAGAAGTTCGCGAAGTCGGCACAGATACGGTCATTACAGTGATTGAGGTGCTGTCACCCAAAAACAAGCAGAAGGGAAAAGGCAGAACGGCTTATGAAAACCAGCGCAGGCGCATTCTGGGCAGTCTCTCCAATCTGGTTGAAATTGATCTGATCCGGGCGGGCATCCTAATGACGACAATAGGAGAGGTGCAGCCGAATGACTATCGCCTCATTGTGAGTCGTCGTTCACAACGTCCTCAAGCTGACCTGTATGACTTTGACTTGCGTGAACCCATTCCCAGTGTGCCGCTGCCGCTAAGACCCGAAGATGCGGAACCGTTGGTAGAACTACAGGCAATTGTGCAGGGTGTGTGTGATAGGGCGGGATACAACGAACGCATCGACTATCGTCAGCCTGTACCACCGCCCAAGCTATCGGAGGCGGATCAGCGGTGGGTGGATGAGTTATTGGCTCCGAGTCGAGGTGTGTGATGGCACGTCCCGATCAGGAAAAATGTCGGCTTTGCTCGAAGCTAGATTCCCAGGAAGCCCAACAGCGTCATGGACCAAATGGTGATGGCTGCTGGAATCCGAAGGTTTGCCATAACCGTCGCTCCTACTATCGTCATCGGGGAGTACGGAACCATATTCGCAAGCAGCGACGACGGGAACAGTTTGCAGATTTGCCAATATCCAAAACAGAAGCTGCTCCAGCAACACGAGTGGCGACTCTGGAAGTGTTGGCTCCGGCGGTGCCTGCTGCTGTGGTTCACTGGTATCGAGTAACAAAGGACTCGCCGCTTCATGCCCTGGGTGCAGAACTCTGGATAGGTAACGATCGAGTTGCGAAAATTGAGCCAGTTCACTGCCTGGGATTAACCGAATTGCAGGTTAAAACCTTGCTGGTTCGGATTCTAGATGTTTTTTCGCAGCATAGTGGGATCAAGGTAGAACGCTTCCGCTCCTCAGTGGAACTCCATCCCCAAAACTGCCCAATTCGACCCTGCCTTCTCTATCCGGAGGTCAAGCTGTAATGGAAATCCAACAGTTAGAGCTTGACCTCTGGCAATCTTTGGAGGCGGCATCTCGGTTTCCGGAGACAGCAGATTTGCGATCGCTCTGTGACGTATTAGAGCAGACCCTATCCGATCAATCTTTAACAGAACAGTTGACCGTCGCAGGGGATGTATTGGTGCAGCTCTCAGAGGTCCATGCTGCACGGGCAAATCTCTTGATTTCCGGGTGGGAGCGTCGGCATAACCCGGTTGAGCCAGTGGTAAATCTAGAGAACTGTGTCGATCTGTTCGTCCAATCCTTGACGCTAGATGTATCAGAGCTGTTTGAAGAACCAGAGCCAATTCAGTACCCTGCTAACCGCAAGCAGAAATCATCCATTCAGGAAGAGGGTTCGATCGTCGGGGAAGTCGAGAAGAATGCGTTGTTGAATTGGGTCGATCAAGTGGCAGCAGATCAAGCACTCAATGAAGCTCAGATGGCGGAGCAAATTCGGGATCTGGCGCATGGGGAGAATGTTGAAG
Source organism: Pantanalinema rosaneae CENA516 (assembly GCF_050753385.1). Classification (NCBI taxonomy): domain Bacteria; kingdom Bacillati; phylum Cyanobacteriota; class Cyanophyceae; order Leptolyngbyales; family Leptolyngbyaceae; genus Pantanalinema; species Pantanalinema rosaneae. The sequence goes on along the minus strand of NZ_JBLZFZ010000003.1, from coordinate 108,279 downwards.
AGTGGTCAAGAGCGATCGCCCAATATCTTCAGCGTTTCGGTTCAAAAATTCTTCTACCTGATTTGCAACAAGCCCTGGGGATTCCGATAGTGGAGTTGTGGCTTGGTTTATTGATGGGAGGATATTCGTTAAGCCAACAAGGTGAGTTTTATGATAGTCAAACCCTCTGGATTACGGAGTCCTAGAAAATACATTCTCATTCCGACAAGAGGATTTGAGGGCATTTACAACCAGAACTGACGATCGCCCTCAAGCAAACTGCTGGGGTAAATGCCCTGTAGCCGCAAGCCAGCCACTCGATCTGCGCCATAAATTGGCAGGGGTAAACGCGGTGCTTTTAGTGCCCCATGATGCAACAACGTGAGTTTCAGTGTGGTTTCTACCACTTGCTCAATAGGTGCGGGTTCTCCAGCTTCATGGACGGTCAAACGCAAGGGGCGTGCTAATCCTACTCGCTCAGAGACTTGAGTTGTCACAAGTACAGCTTCACGAGAAGATAGTCGTAAAGCTAACCCCTGCAAGGGCGCAACCAAAGTTTTCTGACTTAAGTTATAGAGCCTCGGAATGCCAGATTTTCGGCACTCTACCAAGATAAATCTTGCTCGAATTGCTCGTGCCCGCTCCAACAAGTGTGGTACTTCCTGACCGCAGAATCGTCCATCGCGATAAATTAGAACTGTTTTGTCTTCCAGCGACGCTGGTAGCAATCGTTCTAGCAGCCGCTGAGGAATTTCTTCACCTTCTAGCAGCGCATCTTCCAAGACGTAGCGAATAAACTCTCCTTGCTTACCATAGAGTCGAATACTGGCACAGGCATTCAAGGTTCCCGCAAGCTTGGCTTTTGGCGATCGCGAGATGTCTAATCCAATAAAATAATCCGCAATTTCCAAGGGTTCCGCCAGGATGAAAGGCAAATTCCCTAATTTTGCCAACACCCCTGGAACGACTTGATTAAGGATCTGCCCATGCTCAACCTGGGTTAGCGTGTCATCATAAATGACTTGACTAGCAATGTTGCGACGCAAGAGCAGTGAGTAAACAAGATGATAAAGACTACCGCCATCATCGTCATCAGCTTCGCGATCACTCTGTGGCAAAAAGGTCAACACAATATCGACTGGAACGGTTATCAGCTTATTGACTGCCTTTTCCAATGCGGCTCTTGCTTCAGCAGCACTTAGATTAACAATGGATAACGGTTTACGATCAATAATTTCGCTCTCAAACCCATAGCGCCTTAACCGTTGCTGAACCGCTTCTAGGAAAGCATTAACGCTACCGTCACAGAGCCTAAGAGCAGCAATCCGAATGATGCCAGGATGAAAATTTGGATGACGATTGTAGACACCACCCGTTGACAGCCCGTGCAGAATGCGCCCTCGAACGCCCGTTACTCCTTGACCAAATAGCAGTGGAGTTTGATCCAGAGGAATGGTTGGTTGCCAAAAGAGATCAGGATGCTCCAAACTGTTCAGGCTTCGTCCGATTTCAAAGCCGTATTTAAGCAACACCTCCAGTGCTTGCGTCTTAAAGGTTGTCAGTAACCGCTGTCGCTCTGCGTGAGGGATTTTTGTGAGTCGCAAAAACTGTCCATAGTCGAATCCAAACTGACCAGCCGTTTCAGCCGTGATCGAGGGGCGAAGGGCAGAGAGTGGATAGTGAAACAATTTTTTCCCCTTGCCAAATTGAATGGCCACCACAATCTGATCATCTGGCGCAGTTTGAATCGCATGGCGTGTAACTCCACCCGCAGCCAGTTTCAGAAGGCGATCTCGATGCTCCTGCATGGTGCCAATCAACCGGACAATGCTGCCGCTGCTACCCATATCAAAGTCCTGAACGGGTAAGCCGATCAAAACATCCTCTGGGTTTCCCTGTGTTACATTGCTGGCGTAGAAGTCTGCTAAACTTCCTGAAAACGCGATTTCAGTGTGAATGGCTATCGTCACTGCTGGACGGATTTCTGCTTGAAACTCGATCGTTTCTGCCCAGAATTTAACTTTGCGATTCACGGCTAATCCTGCAATTGACTTAATCAGGATAGGTTTGAAGGGCTGCTTAATTCTCAAAATCTGAAACGCAAGCTTGGACAAAACGGTTGGTGTTGCATTTCTAGCATCATCACCCTGAAGCTGGAGAGGTTGATCACACAAATCAGGAATATTTTGCTGCGTGGCTGAGAGCATCGCCTGACACCGCGATAGAGTCGGTTGAGGTCGCTGGTTTGGAGTGAGTACCCACAATCGTCGCTCATGCCAGACCACCGTAGCATCTTCTAATTTCCGCGAGAGATGAAAGCTCAAGCGATTACCAGTTTCTTGATCGATCTCAGGCATCACCTCGTAACAGGCAAGGTTAGATTGGACGATCGACAATGGAAACACTTCACTGAGAAAAACAAATTCCTGTGTGGGCGCAGCAGTAACAGCAGTCATGCAGAGATCTCCTGAACAGCAAATTTACAAACTGAGTTGAATTGGCAGTGTTGACATCGAAAACCAGGGTTAGGTGGGAAGATGCGATCGAACTCCGCAGGATTCTTGCGGTACTGCTTTTTCTCCATCTCATGTCGTTGAGCCAACCGCGCTAGTTCAATGCGAATAGCATTTAATTGGCTGGCAGTTGCCATGATGGGTTCGGACCACTTGCAAAGCTCAAGGTTATAGAATGAGGCGATCGCTCGTTGACGGGGAAACAGATAGCTGGCTGCCAGCAGATAAACAAACGCCTGTCGTTCATCAAAATCGGATTTGCCTGTCTTGAAATCTAGGATGTGTAACGTTCCATCAGGTTCGATTAGAATGCAATCGATCGCAGCGAACAAGTTAAATGCTGTGTTTCCGTAGTAAAGCTTGATTGGCTCTGGGAACCCTTCATCACCACGACTTAAGCTGAAAATTCTTCGTTGTAACAGAATGGGGTTCTCATGATAGCTGGTTAAAATATCGAGCATCCGAGCCTGAACATCAGAATTCTCTTTATCTAATTGCAAAATATCCGCTACTTTTGTAACTCCATCCAAGCTCTTTAGAAGATGAGTATTTTGATGAAACTCATAAACTCCTCTTTGTGCCAGCAGACCAACTCTTTGAGGTGCTGTGTCTTCCGCGAGGATTGCTGTAACCTCTGGTTGCTTTTTGCGGACTTTTGCAAAACCGCGCTTCATGTCACAGTGCCACTGTTCTTGTCCAATAGGTGCTGCAAATAAAGACCACAAGTTATAGCTAGAAAAAGGTAGCCAAGGCTTTTTCATCTCATCACACCCGAAAAAATCCTTAACGAGTTAAAACTCTATTTCATCCACACTTCTGATTAGAATAAAAAACTGTAGGATGACTTATAGCCTTCGCTGTCTTGGATTTTAGTTTTACTCCACTCGGAAAATAGGTAATAGAACAGGCATTCAGATCGACCGAGACTATTCCACCCCCGTTTTGATTCACCTGCCGCCATACTTCATACCCAGCCAAAATTGCTTTTTCCCAATCGTTAAGTGATCGTTGAGATACTTCTAAACCGGAGGTCAAATTTCTGACTGTTTTCAGCAACTCGTAATCCAGTTCTGTTAACCCTTCAAGAAACTCGTGATCTTGAGCGTAACGAAAAACAAGCGCCGAAATTCCTTCTTCAATAGCTTTTGCTCGACCTCCATCTTCTACCTCGTCGATTTTGGGATGGCTTTTGCGCTTGCATCCTAGCATTTGGCGAACAACAGGAGACCACCCAAGAATAGCGGCATAGGACAAGTGAAAAACGTCGTGAAAGCGATAGCCATCGCTGACATAAGAATTGTCAGTCAGATCATTGCCCATCTGCTTCCCATTGACAAAGGCTTGCATTTTAGTTGAACCATTCTGATCAAGCTCGGTAATTTCTACCTCAAATTTTCTCGGAAGACGTTCCTGTTCTGGTGAACCATTGTCAAACGCAAAAGCAACACATTCTCTGCTTTGAGCATTGCGCCAACCCCAGCGATCACGGCATTTCTCAAGATTCTGTTCAGCGATCGTATTTAGATCCAATCCAAATTTGTTGGCAAAGGCGGCGAGATACCAGAGAATATCGCCGAGTTCCTCTGCAATACGCTCTGGAAACAATCGGTGAGATTCGCCATCGCGCAAGAGCTTTTTATACTCACTTGATAGAGAACCAATTTCGCCAACTACCCCAAGAATTGCAATATCCATGCCGTCAGCGTTTTGAAGAGCCTGCCCTGTCTGGATAGCTTGCTCCTGATACTCGCAAAAATCCATCTTTCACTCCTGTTTTAACTTTTTAGATTTGCGTGTACGATCCTGTGTAACTGCTTCTGCCTTCAATTCAGCATCATTGCTGGTGATAAATTGATTGATATTCCATTTAGGTGGATACCAGTAACCAATTGGTTGAGAAACTGGTGTATATTTCTGTTTAATTCGGGTTCGACCAGAGATCCCGGCAACTGTTGGATGATAAACCCGCGAATACTTATCAACTTCACAAAATAGATTTTGGCAATCAATCAGTTGTAATGGTCTTCCCCAAAGAGATTGAAAGTCTAGACCTAACCGCTTAAACTCTGCTTCCTGTCGTTCGGTCATAAACTTGATGATTTCCGGCTCATTGAGTCCTCCTCGGTCAGCAAAGCATTTACGAATTCCATCTAGTGCGCCAGGCCCCGGAACTACAAAATCCATTTCGCTAAAGTCGGTGATCTCGCTGTAGTTGACATCAGTCACAAACTGGTATGCCAGAAAATCACCGATCGTTGGATAGGACCGTATTAGCTGAAACGCTTGATGCATGCTAGAAGCATTCGCTAACTTTTTTGGTAATTCATCAGCAATCATCTGCTCAATCAGTTTTAAATGGTTGCGATGTTTCACAGCGTAACCAAAGGATTTCCCTCCTGAAGGCATAATGTAAGCAGCCGAATAAACTGATTGACCTGCCTGCCTTGCTTGAGTAAGCACTTGGTCATATTGATCAAAAGAGTACTCACCATAAATAATTTCTCCAACATTCTTTTCTAAAAGCTGCCAGGTCTCTATTTTGTTGAAAAGTTTAAACAGAATAATTCGGAAAAAGACTTCCTCAAGTGATGAAGGAAGATCATCTCGATAAATTACATGGCGAATTAGATATTGACTTACTCGATCAGAGGCTCTGTAGGCATTAGTAAACTTAAAGGTGGCAAGAGTAGGATCATCGGTCCAGGGCTGAGGCTGTCCCCGGAGTTTACGGAAGAAAATATTTTGCCGCTCAACAGCAAAGCGCCAATAAGTGTCAAATACAACGGTCGGTTTTGCAGGTAAGATATGCGAAATAACAATCGGACTAGAAAAGCTAGTTTTTTTCTCTTGACCGAGATCAAGCCCTAGTTGCTCTTGTTCAAAAAAATCTTGCTGATCGTGTTGATCGTTCAAAGGCTCAGGAGGGATTAATGTGTACTTAATAACTTCTCTAACTTGCTGAAGAGTTATTTCTAGGTCTGTATCATTCTTTAAAATAGATACAGAGTAAGAGGTCTTTTCTTTAGCCGCTAATGCATCATACTCGTAGCTTAACTTTCTCCAGTCTTGAAGGGATACTTCACGATTAATTGGAGTATCTCTACGCAGCAGAATAGCAACTGCTGGTTTAACATCTCCCCAGTATGATTTCTCAAGATCAATCATCTTTTCGAGAACTTGGCGATTGACGCTAGAAGTCAGGCCATAAACCCAGGTAGACCACCAAAATCGATCAAGCACAACATGATGACCTTTTGCCAATAATGGTAGAACTTGGCACTCGATCGCGTCTAAGTGAGCAGCAATGTGAAGAATTTGTTGGCTCGTAGGAGTAACTGATTTAACTCCATATTTTGAAGGCTCATGATGAACTTCATAAATTAACTTTCCTAGTGTTCCATCCTCCCTTCCAGGAAAAGTCATTAGTTTACAAGCCTCACCATTAGCACTGAGATACTCTGCAATTTTTTGGGAAATGGTTGTCTTTCCTACTCCATCGGGACCCTCAAAAACAAAGAGTTTACCCCACATAGATTTGTTTTTGGTCATCTTCTATTCCTCACCAATTTCTGTAGGATTTGATGAGCTTAATACTTGCTGGATTATTTCCTTTAAAGTAATGATTTCCTTCGATTGTTTTGGAACTGTATCAAGCTTGGCAATTCCAATAAAGAAATTCACTTGATTTAGAGAAAGTTTCATCTCATGAGCCATAAAACTGCTTAGTCTGCATATTCCTAAGTAGTTTCCGTAAGCTTTCTCCAGAATCTGCTGCGTTGCATAATAAGCATTTACGGTTAGAGTTTTTTCTTGTTGATCAGGCACGAATTGAAGATGCTGAAGGCAGGGAAAACCAAGTCGAGGAGCTATTGTATGATCTCTATGAGGATCAAAAATTGATGCTTGAAGCATTGTATATCTCATTTTTGAATGAAGGTATCCAGAGATAATGTGTTCAAGCTGATTCCCGTTACATTGATCAAGGCGTTTACCCTTTCGTATATCACCACCAAAAGCTATGAGCCTTTGGAAATAAGTTCCCCGATCATTTTTATGACAACCCAAAGATTTTATTCTAGAAAAATTGCCAAGATATTTTTTATAGAGTTCATGTCGATTGAAATCTACTCGCTTCCAAAGATTGATGGGAAAGATAGTATTGGCTACAGTATGAACTGAGTGTTTATCAAATGCTAATAAACACTCATCTAACGCTTCTCGAATTATCAGATCTTCGATAGCTTCATCTTCTACAAAATCTGCTAAGCTGAGTAATACGGTTGAAGCTTTTGTACTCTTGCTATCAATAACGTGCAAAAACAAGTGTGCCCAAGCCTGTGAAAGATGAGTCGGCTTAATAATCAAAGGTGCATTGCTATTCATCATCGCTCTCCTCGGTATGCCGAAACTCACTGAAACCTGTGTATTCAAACCGAGATACTCTAATAAAAGCTGCCCAATCTGAATCTGGACAGTAGGCGCGGGCAACTCCTTGACGATCAGCCCGAAAAAGACAGCCTTCTTGAAGATCTGCCTTAAAGCTGATAATGTCACCTTCTATCTGCGCTGTTTTGGGCAACAAAAGCTGATACCCCACTTCAACATCAATCGTTTTAAGCAACCACTGCTCATCTGCAATTATTAGAGGGTTGGATGATTCCCCAAGTAGCTCCTGTCGCACAGTTTTAGGACTCGACTTTTTTAACTCCTTGGCTTTTATCTCAGTGATCAGTTGAAGAGTGTAAGTCATGTGGTCAATCAGTGTGTCATATCCCACACCAAAACTACAGGCAACAGTAAAAATCTGCTGCGGAGTAGCGGTTGCAGGTGTCCATCCCCGCAAAGTGAAAGCATTAAGTACGCCAACTTTGGGCATTAATAAGAAACCAGCGAAGCAATCAACCAGAAACTCTTGAGGATCTCGCTGATTTCTTCTTGCTGTTTCCTCCATCTCGTCAATTTTGGATCCATGCCCAAAGAGGTTATGTCCCAATTCATGCCCACAGGTATAGTTCTTTCGGGGAAGAGGACGCAGAGAAGATACAAGAATCCTTTTTTCTTTTTCCTCATTCAAATACATACCTGCAATCCCGGACAAAGCAACAAATTGAACTGTCAAGCCCAACTCTTTGCAAACATCGTAAATGCAGACTGGTGACTTCAAATCGAGATTTAATTTTCGCCGGACTTCTAGTGCTTTAGATAACGCCTGTTTAGCAAGATCGTTCTGTGCGTCTCCCATGCTTACTTCCTCCCACCCCGAATAGAGGCAATCACCGCTAAAACAGTATCTAGATCCTCTGGTTTCAGTTTTTTCATTTCCCTGGCGGCGAGCTGGAGCTTACTGTCTTGAGGATCTATCTGATCCTCACCTTCGCCTAACAACCAGGATGCATCTACCTTATATAGGTCTGCAAACTTGGCAATCTCCTCGGCAGAAACCTTCCTGTTACCGGCTTCAGCTTCCGTAACTGATGGGCGATGAAGTCCAAGCATCTTCGCGGCTTGCCCCTGAGAGAGTCCCGACATTTCACGAGCTTTGCGAATTCGTAATGCAATTATTGCCCTGATATCTGCTGTATCGGACATCATGTTCCTCCTTTGTTTAATCTTTCACAGACGACATCTGCTGCTTTATCGATAGTGAGAAGTGTCTTGCCATCCTCCGCAACAAAAATATTCATGTCGTCTGCAATTTCTATATTTAATGCACTAGAGAGCATGCTCATTGCCTCAGCGCAAATCATGCTGTCAAAACCTTGCAAATCCTTGAGTGGACAAGCACCTCCTGAGACGACAGAACCGTCATAACCACTGCTTGTCTGAATATCTCTAACCACCTCCACGAGTGCAGACCTTACTGTTGCTGGATTCATCGCTCAACTTCCATATAGTATCATAATCTTACGTTTTTCGGTAAGATAATCTTACTCAACTGGTTGATGAAATGTCAAGCCTCTACTGAAACTGTTAACCGCAATAAGCTCTAAGTATTAATACTCAGCTTAACGGGTTGCCTCTGATCTGAGTGCGATCGCGCTTGCCACTGCATATGACTCCTCATGGCTGATGCTTATAAGCCATGTAGCAATGCCAAGCTGGTCAGCTATTTCCTTAGCTTTTGCGTACAACACGACGCTTGGGCAGCCGGTTGCCAGTCTCTGAATTTCCACATCTGTCCATGTAATACCTTGACTCCATCCAGTCCCCAGAGCTTTGAGTACCGCCTCCTTAGCAGCAAACCGACCTGCAAGACAGGCAATGCGATTCACCCCTGCCTCATCTGCAATTTGACATTCCAAGACTGTGAAGCATTGAGACTCAAACTGGCTCTGCTTCCTATCCAAAGTTGCTTTGAATCTAGCAATTTCAACGATATCGATTCCATGCCCAACAATACTCACCTGAGAACCTTCCTCTGAGTGACATCAAATTGCATGTCGTCTATCACTCTAAACAAATTCTCAGATGACAAGTATCTATTTTTACTTTTGATGGCTCTTAAAACTTTAAATAAATAACCTCACCAGAGGAGTTGATTTACGAATAACCTCACCAGACCTCCTGAAAGCGACTATCAGAAGTCTGTCTAAAACGCAGTTCTTAATGTTGAAGTTTCCTGAATTGGCGAAGAAGGCTTATCCACTTGGGAAAGCCGTTCCAACTCTGTAAGTATCTCCAATGGAATCCCAACTGATTGGGCTGCCTCTGAAATCGTCATATTTTCAGTTCGCATCAGTTCCAAAAGCCGTCGCACTTTGGCAACAACAGGATCATCGATCGCTGTGTAGCCTCGCGTGATAGCAATGCTTAACCCGGTTTGGATTCTGTCAGGGGTCAAGTTGAGATTACCAACGGGAGATAGTTGTGCACGGGCGATCGTGGGCAAAATCTGAACGCCGACATAACGCGGGTTGCTGCTGTGAACAATATCAAACGTGTAGAGCCGATTCTGCCCTCTGGCATCTACCGTTTGCAGCATCAGGTTGGTTACGGGCGCAGTGGTAGCTCCCGGAAAGCGAAGCGGCTGAATCACTCTCAAGAAAACGGTTTTTGCCCGCCCAGTCTCTAACTCAGCATCGGTGCTATAGACTACCCGCGAGGCATCTGCCAACAGAATATAGGCGATCGTTTCATCCGTCTGGCTAAAACTAATCGACGTTGCTCGTCCAGGAGCAACTTGAACCTGAACCGCACTGGTCGTCGCTCTGTTGCGATCGACGACCTGATAGGCTGATGTTTGTGCCTGAACGGACAGCCCAGGAGATACCAAACCAATCAATAATGCTGTGCTAACTAAGGTCAGAGCGGGCAATCGTCTCATCGGTCTACCCTCAAAAAGCTGTTTACCACCACAGAAACTTCAGTTCCTTCAGGAACAAACTGCACATTGGGTCGTTGTAAGAGTTCTTGCATCGTTTGATCAGAGCGGCGAGATAGCCGTTCAGCAATGGGATTGAAGAAGCCTTCTAGTGCAGCCGCCCAAATCTGAGGTTCAGCACTCGAAGTGATTACGCTCTGATTAAAGTTACCTCCCGATGTGGTGGTGCTGGATTGGGTACGCGGTTGATTGATAATGGTTCCCACCCGACCCAAGCTGCTGAGTAACCCTGTCAACAGGTCTTGGCGAGCGATATCAGGTCCCACATCATTGAGCTTTTGGGCTATTAATGGTCGATTGTCTTGCCCTCGAATCTGAAGGCTATCGGGAGGTAAGGTTTGCTGACGAATTTGACCAAGGCGATCGCGGTACACAATGGCGATCGCACTAGCCGACACTAAGTTATTGCCTCGCCCTACAGATCTGGTGCGAATCACCAAAACCGTACCCGCCGGAAGTGCCACTGTACCATTGGCGGCTTTCATATCTTCAACCAACTCTACGGCAAAGCGATTTTCTTGGGCAGATGCTGTACCACCTGTCGAATTATTGCTACCCTCGTCCCAAATCATCGGCATAATCACCCTGGCTTTAGTGGACGTTCCGAGCGCGACTTCCCTGAAACCACCCATTTGTCCATCAAGCTGCCCCGCCGGAGTACGGTTCAGAATGCCAATCATGCCAGGAGTCATGTCAGCACTAAAAGTGGAACGCAATTCTGTAGGCGAAGCCACCCCAAAGGAGTTAGGAACCATGTCAGAACTGCTTGTCAGGCTAGATGATTCTGTGTCCGTTCTACCAATAGAGACTACGGGAATAACCGGGTTTTGCTGAGTCGCTGATGCATATGGATTAGACTGATCACCAAGGCCGCCAGAAGCTGTTCTCGAAGGCTCCATAGCACCGGGACTCACTCGTAGTTGTCCAACATTTGCCAGTTGTGCCCAACGCTGAAACGGATCGACTCTTTCGACAGGTTGAATCCTCTCTGGCGGAGTAACAGGTGACCTTACAATCACTGGATCTGGTCGAGAGGCTGTGATAGGAGGAGATACCGCAGTCGGAGTCGGCGCTGGAGCCGTTGATCTCGAAGCCACAGGTCTGGATGGGACTGGAGATTGAGGTCTAGCAGCAGATTCAGGCTGGAGTTGTTGCTGTTGATCCTGGAACGCTAGACGACTTTTTAGTTCAGCCGTCTCATCAAACGTTGGAGGCGCTGTGGGTGTTGGGGAAGGTGACTGCGTAACCTGGCGAGCTGGTGGGCGTGGCTGTAAGAAACCAAACCACAACACCGCTCCAGTTCCCATCACTGTCCCAACCACAGCTACCACAGACCCTAACCGAATGCTGGCACGTTCCGCTAGCGGACGCTCTACCGCCCCCTCCTGGTCTTGCTTCAGCCGGTATTCCTCTGAAATTAGCTGAGGGGTTGCGGGGTTAAAGCCTGCTAGCTGCTGTTCCTCTTCTGGGGTCAGGTTGTCATCCTCCTGCAAGTCAGTAAGGATGGGATTTGTAGAGGTTTTACCATTCCCGTTTGGATGGTGAGTAGGGTTTGAACGTGCCTCAGACACTTCATCAAACTCATGGGATTCAAACTGTCGATTTGCATTCGTCATGATCATCCTCGCTGCACTACCGCTGTTGCTGGGGTTTAAACTCGACAATTCGGGTGATTTGCAATCCCGCAGCACGCATTTCGTAAATTTTGCGTTCTACCAACGGTGCGTCAGCTCCAAGGGGCGATCGCGGCACCTCCACTGCTTGCAAGGTAAAGGTGCGATTGAAGGGAATTCGCTCATCTCTACCCGTGGTTCTATCGATCAACACTCGCGTCGCCACCAGATCCACTTCCCATTCTCCGGGTCGAATTTCTCTCGGTTCCGACAGGTAGGAAATGATCGTCGTGCTCCGAATCTGCCCCGAAAAAAGCGCCGGAGGAACCAGTTCCGCAACCTTGGGCAAAGACGCTTTGGCAAACTCCGATTCCAGCAGCAGAGAAGCAAACCAGGCATTGGTCGGAATCCGTTTGTTGTTCCCAACTCGAATCCCCTGATCGGGTTCATTTGTGCCAGGAATCTTTTCATCCCAGTTGAAGGTCAGGGTCGTCCAATCACTGACGACTTTCTGGATCACCGATGGATAGCGCCAGTTCCGCTCTTGCTCCGAGACATAAATCGTTTCACCATTCACCAACTGAGCAAAGGTCGTCTTCCGTTCGGCAATACGGTTCACTCGAAAAGCAGTGAATAAGGTCAAAACAAAAATCAAACTGTTAAAGACAGTCAGGCAGATGAAACACACTGCCAGCAAATTCTTTGCCTCTGGTAAGAGTGGAGCTTGAAGTCGCTTAATCTGCATAACTACCCTCGTCGTATCAGCGCAATGCTGGTGACTGTACCGATCGCATTGCTAAAAATGTCGATCAAACTTTTCACATTGGATGAAATGCCGTTGTAAAGCGCAAAGCCCCCACCACCCGCAACCAGAACCGCCAGTCCCGGTGCAAAGATGCTGAGGAAAAAGAGAAATGCCACATCCGACACCAGTTCCGCTCCAGACTTAACCAGCACAACGGCGGTTAAGCCGACCACAATGTTGTAACCCAGTTGAATCCCGAACAGAGTGATGAATCCAGTTAGCCATGCCCAGATCGGACGACCTTGCAGCGGTAAAAGCGAGAGTCCGATCGCGATCGGTGCAAACAGCGCCGTTAGCAACAGTGCCGCTTCCAGAATATTGACGAATCCCCATTGCAAAGCGTAAAGAATAAACCGGATGATGGGAATTGCAGTGTCTCGGAATACGCTACCAGGATCAGTTGTTAATCGCACGGCTGTGCTGATTTGACCAGGCAATGACGCATTCCATAACGCCTGACCAAAGGCACGTAACGGCTCCAGGGGCGATCGCGCCTGTCGCTCTGCTTCAGCCACGATCGCTTGTGCCTGCTCTTGTTTTGAGTTCCAGCACTCCACCAGTTCAGTGCCAACCTTACCCTGACATTCGCTGTAAAGACTTTCAAGCTGCTGTTTGGCAATGCCGGTGATCGTCACATTGGAAATAGCATCCCGAAAAGTCAATTCACCCACCTGAAGTTGCAATACATTCTGCACCTGTGTATAGGAAAAGCCCCGGATAAACTTGATCGTGCCTGCCAGAACATTGCCATTCGCACCCAGAAAAATCATAATCACGAGGGGCCAGATGAAGATTGAGGCTAGCTCTGACCAAGACTGCTTATCGATAATGTCTTTACCCGTAGTCATTGCAATGAACAAGATGCTGGCAGCTCCCAGCGTAATGCCCAATTGGATCAGCCCAATCCAGAGTCCAGACGCAAGCGGGTCTAGCGTCACCAGCCAGACCGTATTCCAGGACTCAACCGTTGCACGAGACAATTCCAGCGAACTGGTGATAATATCCAGCGCGTCAGATTCTCCACCTGTCGTTGGAAAGGATTGAGCAATCAGGGTCATCATGAGCATTAACCATCAAATCAAACCGTCATAGGGAGTGCCTTGGTTTCAAACTGAACTACTGATCAGAGCCGAGGGTTACTCCTCCTGGCATCATCAACAATCCTCCTTGCTGGCTAGCTGTATTGCCTGCGGAAATTGTTCTGCGGCGATCGGCAGTGGTAATGGCAGAAAGTTCACTTGCTGTTTGAGCCGACAATGTATTGCCGATCGCTCGATCAACCCGCGCTTGTTGTGCCTCCTGCAACACCCGCTCATTCACCTGACTGTTTAGGGCAGTCTGTTGAGAGAGGTTTTGCATAATCCGTTGAGTCACGTCTAACCCTTGAGATTCTTCACCTAAACGCACACTTTCCTGTGTATTCTGCTGCGTTGCCTGCCGCACCTGAGCCATTTGGGTTTGAGCTTCCTGACTCAGAGTAGATTGATCCACCACCCCTGTAGCAGTGGCTCTAGAGACATATTTGCTCAAATCCTCTCGAATGCCATAGGAACTGCGACCATTGGTTTTGTTCTCTAACGTTTCGGACAAAACAGCCCCTGGATCACGGCTGGCTGAACCTCCCATAATTCGGCTCCAAAGTTGAGACAAATCTGGAATCTGAACTGCACCCAGCGTCGATTGAATTAAGTTATTTACAGGACTCAGTACATCGTCTTGTACAAAGCTTTGAACATCTCCTAGAAAATCATTAATCTGGTTTTCTGTACTGGAAACGTAAACATTGCTGCCATTTGCCTGATCTTGAATTGTCGCTTCAACTGGATCACTGCCTGTGTCTTGGGTGCGTGCAATTGCAGGATTACTAATAGACGCGATACTTAAGACCAGGAATGGAGTGATGAATCGAATTGACATCCACTTGAGTTGCATAGATATGTCTCCTTAACGTGCAATAAGTGAGCGTTGATGACGTTCAACCGTGTCATTAGGATGGTCTTTGTGTTGCTGCAACTGCCTTGATGGTGCTGCTGATAAACTCTGCCCAATATGGCTAAATCCTTTGCCTTCCCGTAACGCTGGAATATATTCGTCTGCAAATGCTTTCAAGCCCAGCAACCGTCCTTTGGATGTGGAAGGATAGTGTGCCATAACCCGATCGCGTGTCTCCCGTTCATCCTGATTGTTGGCAACACTGGCAAGCATCAATTCACCGGGATAGAACCGAGTCCTCCAGAACCGACCACCCAGTTCCAACAGCCAGCATGAATAGAGATCACTGCTACGGGGCAGAAACGCTTCTGTGGCATTTTGGCTGATGATGTTGGCAGGATAGCCAAGGTACCGTTGGAAGGAGTTGATACCGCTACTGGTAATGCGTCCAGTAATTCGGTAATTAATGTTCTGCATGATTTGCGAACCTGCCGAACATTCACAAATGGTGTCAGGATCTTGAGAAAGCAATAGAACTGCAATACCGTCTTTACGTCCTGTCGCACAAGTCTCTCCCACGATTTGAGCAAACCCATCTCTGCGGAGCAATACCGAAAGCTCGTCTCCAATAAATAAACTGCGTGGATGGGAAAGTGCATTACGGATACAAGCCGCATGAGCATTGATTGCCATCAGATAAGCATCCTGTTCATTGGTCAAACCGCTAAGCGCGAAGAACTTAATGGCAGGTTCGGGTGAGAAAGTACTGGGACGCGCGATCGCTTTCCCTAATCGTGAAGACAATAACGCACCCACCTGACTCTGAATTTGATTGAGCGCATGTCGATCCAGATCCTCAAATGAGCGGAGGTTTAAGCGTTCACGGGTACAGAACTTGATGAAATCAGGTAGAGTTGGTATCTGCTGCCATTCGGGCGATCGCCAACCCATTTCAAACGCTCGGTTGTAACGAGTGATGATTTCTGGGTCGCGCAGAAATACATCCAACGCTCTAATCAACAACGCATCTACCCGTTGTGCTAAATGAGGATTATGGATTTTCCCCATTGCGATTGCGCTTAATGCTCGACGAATAAAGTCCTTCCAGGACTCCATGCGGCGATCGCGCTCCAATTTATCAAAGCGGCGTAGATCGGGAGGCTCCAGCAGGTTGCTGCTACCACTGGAAATGTCGTAATACGCTCCTTGATCGCCCAACAGCTCGATCGCCGTTTTGAATGTACTATTACCACTGGAAGAAATGTCCATCCCAACCACTGGAATGTTATTTGCCAGAGCTTCCATGGCAAATCGCCAGCCCAATACACTCTTGCCTGAACCTGACGTTCCAGTAATCAGCGCCCGTCCAATCTGATGATGAAATAAGTCAATGTAGATAGGCTTGCCACCGCGTCCGGTTAAAAACTCTACACCGCATCGATCGATATCCTTCGGCATCGTCAGGGGTATAATTCCCGCCACTGTATGTGTATCAAGGGTCAATCGGCGCTCATTCAAGTTGTTGCCATGCAACAGACGCTTGCAAGTAATCGGTAATGCCTGGAGCCAGATTTCCCAGGCAATATGACGCTCTCGAATCACCTTCGCCGTTTCAAAACTGTTCGCCAGCAAATTGCAGGCATGGGTCAACTCCTCAGCACTGTTGCGATAGACCAAAAAGACTGGCGCACAGTGTAGCGCTTTCGTACCCTCATAGAGACGGCGCTGTGCCTCAAAGGACTCTTCCTGCTTAATTTCAGCTCCTACATCTCGCCCCTGCCCTTTCGTAACCGCAATGGTGCGAGCTGCCTTGGACTGCTTTGCCTGCCGTGCCAAGTTGTCCTGAATAAAAAAGTCATTGCCACGACTGATCTCAATCCAGGCTTCAGTGTCATGCACATAGCTCGAAGAGAGAATTTTCCAAACCCATTTCAAATGTTCTCGGGTACTCGTCCAGCCCATCGGTGGATCGGTCATCGTCATCACACCGCAGACCTTACCTCTTCCCATCAGGTAAATCCGATCGTGATCACCTCGATGCTCCGGGCAAGCAGACCGCCCCTGAGTTCCTTCAATGAGCAAGGTACACAGGTGCTTGTCCGTCGTCACCGTTTCGGTCAGTTCCAGTCCGGTTTCTGTCTCCTTTAAAGTAATGACCTGCGGAATAGGAGGCGCAACGCCCTGATTAAATCGGCTCCAGAGCCACTGCCACAGATCTACTGCGCTACAGGGCGTTACCTCCAGTCCCACTTTAGTATTGAGCAATACTTCCCATTGAATAAACCCCTGCTGAAACCCCTGTAGTAAAAGCTTTTTGAAAAATGCTTCTTGATAAACCCGCTTATTTCCCGTAATCTGCTCGACTACCCAGGAACCCGTTTTTCTTAACCGCTCGATCAGTCCGCCAACCAAATCTTTGTGTTGCGTACCTGCTTCGTCATCACTCGTCCAGGTACAAAAAGCAAGTTGATTCCAGGTCTGCCGCGTTCCTCCCTGAGCAAGTTGCTGCACTCGTAATTGCTCATTGCGAGTCAGCACGGAAACAGGTTTTAATTGGCATCCCTCTGCCAGGGTAGACAGTTCTTCTTGTCGCGCTGCATCATCACTTGCACAACCTGTGCAGAAGGTAATTCGTTCACCGATCGGTAACTCTTTCATCCCTTCTTCAATCGCATGAGCAAACGCATTCACCTCACTGTCATACAGCAAATCGTGCAGTCCAGCAACACGAAATCCAAACACAAGCTGATACTGAGACTTACCTTTCTCTAGTAACAGTGCAGTCACTTCACGATCATCTTTTTTGATTTCTGCAATACAGCAGATATTGACTTCATTCTGGAATGGCATAAACGTACTTTTGCCTCCATACTGATTGGGCACCTGCACTGGTTTCAGCCGAATGTTGACCCGTGCATCACCATAACGTTTGCGAATCCAGATTGGTCTATGGTCTGGAATAGGCGAAACATAGATATTGTTGCCGTTACACCACTCGGTTCCCGGCGGATTACGCCAGCGATCGAGAAATTGATGGGGTTGATTTCCAGTCAGAATCCACCAACTCGCAATCAACCAGAATGATGCTCCAAAGAACCAGCCAAGACCCAAGCTGAAGAAACCATTTGTGATGACATAACAAAGAATAACAATGGCAACCCAGGGACCGAGTTGATCTGCTGGAATGGGACCAATACTCGCTTGCTTGCCTAAAATTCGATTGACTTTGATGAATTCTCGATTGAAGTCTTGTTCCATAATGCTTGCAATTCACGTTACCAGATCAACCACCAGCCGTTCCTGTACCATTCCCCACGAAGATAAACGTGACCACATCAATCGCAATCACGATCGCAAATGCCAGTCCTACCTGGGTTACGATCGGTCGCCAGTCATTTCCTTGCTGCGCCTGGTTATAAGCAAAGAGTGACGCAGCCGCAACCAGTAATAAAAACACTCCTCGAATCAAGTTGAAAATTAGCCCGATCACATTGGCATCCAGCGTGGCAGTGCCGCCACCTGCCTGTGAACTTTGTTGAGCCAGATTGACGAAAAATTGTTCTAATCCGCTGAGAAAAATAGCCTGAGCAGGTGCCGCGAAGGTGTTGAGCAGTGCCGTGATCGCAATAATGAGTGAGGCAATATGCCAGAAACGAATTTTGGCACCCAGGTATTTTTCTAGTATGGGTACTGCCTTAATCAAATGCCAGAGACTGAGAAATACCACACTGGCACAACCCAGAATCGTTATGAGCAACGGCTCTTTGATCAACAAATAAATAACAACAGCAACACAAAGCCCAATGAACAATAAATCAGGTTTAGTAAGGCTGAAATACCCCCATTGTTTAGTCGAGCGACGACGTAGTTGAGTTAAGTGAGACTTAGTAACGGGAGTTTTAATGGTTTGCATCATCGGTTCCTTTATCAATGCTGATCCAGCTTGTTAATTAAACTTGCAATTCTTCGCGATTCGGTTTGGCAGACGCTCTACCAGAACGGCGATTCAGATGCTTTTCATCCGTTTGTTCAGGTATCTGCTCATTGATGGCTGACTCCATCTCTCGGATTGGAATACTGCAATGCAGAATGTCTGGCGATTGACCGGGCACCAACATGGCATCCAAGACCTGTTCATCCTTGTGGTTCGGGTCAAACCCTTGCAGCAATTGAGTCCCGTTCGGTAACGTCACAACCTCAAACTCATACTTGGCTTTGCCCTGCTCTGTCCAGGTAAATACAGGTTCAGCCTCCCCATTGAATCGCTCCGATAAGCGTTCCTGGAAGGTGGCAATCAATGCTTGGGCACTGGCTTTGGTGGCATATTCCTGCTTGGACTGAGGAAGTTTGGCAATAGTAGCTTTCTCATCAGCACTGAGGTGATCTGCTGCGATCACCCACTGCCCATCGGTACGGTTGCCTGCAAAAAGGGTATTACCCTGATTGTTGTTAAGGGCAATTGCAACTTGATTCCCTTGCTCTTCAAGTTGCAGCGTTTTGTTACTGGAAATCGTAATTCCCTCCCGACCGGCATCATCCAAGTCTGCATGAGCCGCTCTGGCAAACCCCACTAATGATTCCGCACAGGCAATTTGCTCAGGATCAGCTCGCCGTGCCATCAGTTGTTCCAGCACTTTGGACTCTGCGATCGGTTGTGCGGGTAGAGCCGATTGACTTTCTGCCTCTGGCTCGACCATTGAGGAATTTTGTTCTGCAATTTGCTTCTCTAAACGACTCACCGCCACTTCTAAACGATCAAGCCGTTTGGATAGCCCTTTCAGATATGCCTCAATCTGGTCAAGCTGTTCACTAATGCTGGCTTCTCGATCGATCTCCAGGGGTTGCCCTTTGTAAGTGGGGTCTAGTTTTACACCCAGCCTGTCTACCTTACTCCCCACTGTTGCAGCCGCATCTGCTAGAGGATTTTTACCCACAACTGTTTCTGGCTCGACCGATGGCGTTACCGCTGAGCGCCCGGTTGTTGCCTCTTGCAAACGGCTGGTCAAATTATCAACCTGCTCATTCTGCCGCTGAAGCTCTCGGACAATTCGTTCGATCCGTTCTTCGTCATCCTGAGCTGCCAGGTTTTCTAACACGCCCTGCCCAACCACAATGCCCAGAGTTGCCAGTTGTCCTACCAGCCCTGCCACATTCACTCCATTAGTTTCGCGTCCATTTACCGCAGCCGAAGCACTGAGCCGCGACGCTTCCTCCATTGGGTCGCGGTAGCGGAAGTCTCGATGATTGGATTTACCAGCTTTGCCTTGAGCCTGCGCCTTGGATTGAGTTCTACTCTGAGCTTTTGTTGACGTTTTGGCTTGGTGTTTCGCTGTCGGAGGCGAAGCAGGCTCCTCATCGCCTAACTCATCCAACCCATCATCCAAATCGGCATCTAGTAGCGTGTCTAAATCCTCGTCTGGCTCTTCATCCAATTCGTCATTGAGATCAAGGGCATCATCCAAGTCGGCATCCAGCTCATCGAATTCTACCTCTTCAAACTCAAACATCTCAGCAATGTTGGAAGGCGTAAAGTAGTTTTCGTCCTTGTCTGTAACACCTTCCAAGTTTTTAATCAGATACTTGCCACTGGTTCTTTGGCTGGGGTCGCTGCTGAGATAGAAGCGGTAGCCTCGAATTTCTTCATCATTGCCACCACCCTCACAAAGCTCAACCGTGATGGGAGCCTTGCCCGATCGCTCACTAAACGATTCGACATAAGCCTTGAAGTCCTCATGAGACCCAATTCCTCCATCCGGTCGCGCCTCAGCAATGGCTTTATCTAAAGTGTTTTCAATGTGGCGGAGTTTGCGGCGATCGGTCAGGTTCTGCCAGGATCGCTTCTGAGTACTCTGCCGCTGCGTGGGTCGGGTAGGTGTTTTGGTAGCCATAGGCAGCCCTGGAACACAAGTTAAGGTTGCTGTAGTTGTCACCCTAACAAGGCGATCGCTCAAGCTACCTATGCCGAACGGCGATTTGTCCAGTATCCAGTTGGCTAGGTTATAATAATCCCAGAATTATGTCCTTTCGGTTTGCTCAAGCTATGAATAACAGCGTGATCAAAGATCCCACGTTCCCAATGCGCCATGCTCAGGTGACGGAGTTGAAAAATACTGCCAAAATCGCTGATTTGGCGAAAGACGCAGATGTTCTCATCACTCGGAATGGGGAAACTATTGCCTATCTAGTCAACCCAGAGCATTATGAGGCGCTGATCTCAGCATGGAATGAACTTCGGGTTAAGGTCAGCCAAATCGTGCTAACCAGCTATGAACAGCAGCATGGAGGGTTGCAACGCCTAGATGAGGCGATCGCGGCTGCCCAGCAAGGAGAATGGGCAACTCCTGAAGAAGAGGCTGAGGTGTTTGACGACTAAATGAAAGTCACGTTTCAACGAGCTGCTCTAGATGACATCAAGAACGAGAAGGGAGGTGTGCCAACGCAGTTCCGCAAGCCCCTAAGAGACTTCTTGCGGAGCATGACATACATCGGACAGGGGATGCGTTGCTCTGATCCGCGCTACTCTGACCTCTACTTCATCAAGTTCCGGAACTGGTATGTCCTTTATCTACCCATTTCTGAGCAGCATATTGTGGTAGTAGCGGTGATGTACAACTACGGACAACTGCCTTGATTCTGAGTAATTAAAAAAATTCCTAAACCAGCAGTACACATCTCTAAAATCTAGCCAATGCCAGAGATGCTGGAAGCCATTGAGTAATGCCGTCATTGGTCAAGCGATCATAGTGCGATCTCTCCTCCTGTAGGTGGGGTTGAGCACCGTCAAGTTCTTGCCTGTAAATCATTTGAAGCGAAACCCAACTGCAAGCGATCGCTCCAATCGTGAGCATCGACAGCTATTTGGAGGCGATCGCTTGGATTTGACCAGAATGTTGACCAGTGGAGTTTCCATCGACTTAATTGACGTTGCAACTCAACCAATTGGGTCGCCAACTCCAGGGTTGTCTCCAGGTTCAGGTTAGGAACAATCCACTCAATAAAAAACTGGCTTTCTCGAATCAGATCTTGGGCAGACTGCTCCTCTGTACCTGCTTGAGCCAATGCCTTAATTTGAGTCAGGTTTTCAACCAACCGACCAAGCTGAGTCGAAACGTCATGTTGTAGATATTGAGTTTTGAGGCTATCCAAATTTACTGCCATGACACATTTCCTAAAAGATTCTGAACAATGCGATGAATCTGCTCTCGAACTGCCGGATCTTGGATTTCCATTGAGCGATTGCCAACACGAGGGCGAATGTTAATCAACGATTCATAGCCGACGCTCTGTTTAAGGGGATACCAGTCTGCACCCCAAACGTGGACTTGCTCGCTGCCATCCTCCAATAGTACCTGTTCACAGTCCGCATGGAGTTCCCCTCCTCCCGCTAAAATGCCTCGTTGTATATCTACTGCTAGTTTAATGTAAATCCCCAAAACCTCTAGCATCTGTTGCATTTGCTCTGGTGTCGCTCGGTTGCGAATGATCTGGATCATCAAGGGAATGACGGTAAAAGCTTAATTCTCTCCCAATTTTCCCTTACTTTGTAGCGATAGACTCAATCCTGGCTGTCAGGTTCATAGGACACCCCAATCAATCGCGGTCAAAGGAAAATTGGGGGTTGGACAAATGGGGCGATCGCAGTTTCTCCTGCTGGGGCGACCCTTGCGGTAACGGCAAAGCCGCGCGCTCCCTCTCCACCAACATCCCCTCCAATTCACCAGCAGAATCCTCCGACAGCGGCACCGTTTCCTCACCCGTATGCAAATTTCCTCGACAAATCGTGCGCCTCGCTTCATTCCGAACAATAAAGTCACCTGTGGGTTGAACGTAGGCAGTCCATTTATCACCCACCTTAAACTGAGCAATTTTAGCATCACCTGACCGCCGCTGCTCGTAGGTTATGGCTACGGCTGTCACCAGTCCTGAAAACATCTCCCTACGCCATTGATCGCTATCCCGTTCAGAACTTTGAACCGCTTCGGCATCGGGGAAAACTGGCTCAGGCAGTTGAATGGAATCAGGGTTCACCTTCAGCACCACGCTGGAACCTTCAGGACGTAGATTAGCTTCAAAAGAACTCCCAATCGGCAGCTTAGGAGTATCGGGTGAGAAGGTGCCCAGGTTCTTGTCATCAATCTGCACGATCGGGGTGCCGTTATAACGGTAGTACTCTGGATGCGATTCCGGCAGTTCAAACTCCCCCACCTGAACCTTCACGGTCTGATTACGCCATTGCTTACTGGCAAAGTTCTCTCCAGCAAAGTCATTGTGGCGGATACCCAAAATCTTAATCTCATCGAACTGAAATGCCTGAAGCTGCTGACAGACTTCCTCAGTCAACAGGTTGTATGCCAGCGCCCCCACACCTGAATCCTGCCGAGATTCCGCCCAAGTATGATCAGCGGGAGGAATAATTCGCAAATCATCGGGCACACGAAGTTCATCCAGATCGTTAACATTCTTGCCAAACTTCGCCTCCAGCTTTTCAACCAAACGGGGCGGCAGATCTTTGAGCGCAAACTCAATCATCGGTAGCTGCGGATGAATCATCGCATCAAATTGAATGCCTTTTTGCTCCAGGGTTTCCTTCCACCGAATCGCATCCGACCCAAACGGTACACTCAACACATAGGCATCTCTGGGTAACGCTTCACTGGGTACTTCATAGCCATGCTGAAGGGCAAAGGTGATATCCATTTGCTCTGCCAATGCCAGACAATCCCGACGATGCCGATCCATTTCCGGGCGCGTGTGCTGGGTATACCAGAGTGCAGCGGCTCCCTCAAACCGTTCCTCTGGGGTCGGAAACAACTCATTGATTTCAGCCCGATAGCTGTCGTAGAGCTTGCCCAATTCCTCATTGAACGCATCCCGGTCTTCCCCCACCCGTTCCTGAATCTCATCCCTGGCTTGCTGGAAGCGAGTCTTCAATTCCTCTGACCACTCCAACGCATCCACAGACAAGTCATCTTTGGGAAATAGATAGCGGAACTCATGGCGATCGCGGCTCCGAATGCGGGTCGGCTCCCACAAGGGATTGACTACTTCTCTGGCAAGCACATTGATCGAGCCAGTAGCATCAGCAGGCATCGCAAAACTCCGATAGAGGCGATCGTCCTTCTTAAAGTCAAAAAAGTGGCTGGGATGAGATTCTGACCAGCGTTTTGCATCCGAAAGCAGATTCTCCCCTTCGATCTCCTTGATATCCTCCAACCGCTCTGCACTTTTGGGCGAATCCACCTCGACCTGAAGTGCCTGAAATAGACGATTGAGTAGTTTTCGTTGACGGCGTTCAAACCGCTCAATATTCTCCCCTTCACCCGGCATGGACGATTGCACCCGTCCAATATTCGTTGCTACCAACCCAACCTTATTCTGATTCACAGTCGCCGCAATCTGAGCTAGGCTCTGGTACTTCAAACCACCATCGTCACTTGCAACCTCGGTATAGGCTAGTTTGGGGCGTTGCTTCACCGTCTCAAATCGCCCTGGTTCTCCAGCCCGAAGCGTTTCCCTCGCAATGCTGGGTAACTTACTGGCAGGACTGACCATCAGTTGGTCACCGTCAAAGTCTGCCTGGTGATATTCCTCAGCATCTCTGGGATTAATCCAGATGACATTGCGAGTTTTCTTTAATTCTGGATCGTGAACGTTTTGATAGAGACGGATATTGTCTGAGTTGACGATCGGATATCGAGTCAGAATTACATCCCCTTCTGGAAGATGAGGCACACAAACCGTACCGCGCGACAAATTATTCGATGGCATCGCCATGCCTGAACTATGGGTGTAGCCGCTCTTAATCGCTAAATCTCGCCATCTACCTGCTACATAATCTGTCGCAAATTTCCGAAACTTGGGGGTTTCAACTAGCTGTCCATACTTGTCATTGCGAAGCAGAGAGATCCAGCGAGATTCTTGCACTTGGCTATTAGCGTTGCCATCCACATCCTCAAATTCTTCTTCTGATCGCTCCTGTCGCCGCTGCTGTTCCTTGTCGTATTCCTGCACAATGTACCGTGCTAGTGCCAAAGGATTCCGCTGTAAATCTGCCAAAATCTTAGCTTTTTCCTCCGTCGGCTGCTTCAAATCCTGCCGCACCGCGTTCTCAGAATACCAGATGGTAAACTGCCAGCTATTGTCGTAACTGGTGGCTCTCGCATTGCCCCGGTTACCTATCGCGGCTTGCGGAAACTCATAATCTCCACAAGGAATCAACTCAGCCAATCGAGCCTTTTTAATGCCCTTGATCGACGATCGATCCATGATGATGTCATAACCCTCTGCGTCAGTGAGTTGAGCATCAGGTAGTAGCGTTCCCTTGGATAGGAAGCTAGCACGGGGACCGCTTTCTTCACTTCCTTCCGCCCACTGCCGCCTCCAGGCAAACCGGAATTGAAAGGGGCAGTTCTGCTCACCCCCTAATTGTTGGGCAAGCTGCGGCGAAATCTTACCGTGGCAATCTCCAGTTTTGTAGTGGGCATACTCCGGGTCATTGAAATCCACAATTTTGACCCGCAGGTTCTCCAACTTGTCAGACCCTTTGTAACAATTACTCACTAGCAGAGAACCATACCGACAAGCGGCATCCGGTTCTGTTGCAAACAATCGCCGGATCTTCTTATGTAAGTCATCATCTGCAAAGTAGTAACTGTTACCAGAACTAAATGCCAGTCGCCGCTTAGTGCCATCTGCAAATTCACGCCTACGTAGATGATTTGCGTCTGGATTGCGATGATCAATTTTCACCAGCAGCAAAGATTGCAACTCCTCTGGTTCAAACATCTGCTCCAGCAAGGAGTTCTTAATAATCTCCGGCTCCGCTAAATACCGTCCTTTCCCGTTATTGTGCGCCCCATCAAAAATTGGGATGCTGAGACCGGAACCTGCCATGACCCGTGTGGTCAGATCCATTACCTACGGTATGTGGTGTATACGTACTGTTCTCTTGCCTAAAAACGTTAGACTGTTTTCTAACTTTCACGCACAACAAAATTGACAAAATCAGCCAGGTGGCTATTTTTGATTGAGTAGGCAAGGAGGCTAATTATGCCGTGGCACATTAAGCGTCTAGAAAACAGGTTGCTGGTTCAGGAATATGATCATGAACCCGATGATAAAAGCGAAGAACTCCTGACCCCAGATGACAGGACTCAAGATGAATGTCACCCGCGCTTTGCCCATCTGAAACCTGGGGAAAGTTTGGTGCTACCCGATGAACCCAAAACCACGACTTCTGGCTCCTGGTATCCCAGCCAGTATGAGGATCTGGGCGAGTTTTTGAACGGTGATTCGGGGGCGATCGATAAGTTGGACAGTGGAGGGCGATCGCGCCGCTACAACTGGCGGTATTACGAACCTGATGAATCTTTTTAAGGCGTATTTGATGGCTTGAGAGGGTGGCGAGGGCGATCGCAGCTAGTGAACTCACATAGCGAAGACATTGTATACACTGTATTCTCTACGCTAGAATGGGAGAAATTTGGAGAACACTAATGGCTCAAAGTGAAGTTCTTACCATTCGATTAGCTCCAGAATTAAAAGACAAGCTGGATGCTTTAGCGCAGAGTACTCGGCGTAGTAAGTCCTGGCTGGCAGCAGAGGCGATCTCCTTCTACATTGAGCAACACCTTTGGCAAATTCAAACGATTGAAGAAGCGATCGCGTTGGCGGACAGTCCTGAAGCCGAATGGGTAGAGGGTGAAGCAGTGGATGCGTGGTTGGATACCTGGGGAACGAAGGATGAAACGTCTGCTCCATGCGCGTAGTATTTCTTTCGCTTGCAGTAAAGGATTTAGCAGCCATTCGTGCCTATATTGCTGAAGACGACCCAGAGGCAGCGAAAGCGGTCGCTTCGCGGCTAAAGCAATTGATTAAGCGGCTTGCCTCAATGCCCAACCTGGGTAAACCGGGGCGAGTTTTTGGTTCCAGAGAACTGGTAACTCCCAAAATTGGTAAAACAGCTTACGTCGTCGTTTATCGCGTCAAAGACACACGTCTAGAAATTCTGCGGATTTTGCCAGGAATGCGAGATTTAGACAGTTTGCTGACTGAGGAATTGCCAGAAACATAATCAGGAATCGCCGTACCTTTGATGCTCAATGAGTAATCAAGAATGGGTGCTTAAAACCTTACTTCTCTGCCCAGTTAAGAGCGATCGCCACCTCCGCTTTCACTGGCACTTTTCTTAAATACCGCTGTCCAGCCTGCTCCATCGCTTGCTGAAGAATCTGTGCAGCCTGTTCTGCCTTACCTTCTGGGGCTTCCAGCAAGATTTCATCATGCACGGTGCCAATTAATCTGGCTCCTATTCCTTTCAATGCTACCGGGAGTTTCGCTAAAGCAGCCTTAGTAATATCGGCGGCAGTGCCCTGAACTGGAGTGTTCAAAAGCTCTGTTAACTTCGGCTCATCTTGCCAGCGCCGGAGGCGATCGCCCATTGTCCGCATCTCCCTGGGCAACCTTCGCTTAATCGCCCCATGCCAGCGGGCAATCCCCTGATATGCCTCAAAATATCGCTTGCGAAAGGTTTCTGCCTGCTTTAGGCTCATCTGCACCCCATAGTTGTTGTAGGCGTACTCCGCCAACCCCTTTGCTCCCATCGCGTAAATCAACCCAAAGTTAACGGCTTTTGCTGCCTGTCGCTCCGATTTTTCAACCTGATCCAGTGACTTATCGGCAATCAGAGCAGCCGTGAGCCGATGCAAGTCTTCATTATTTTGGTATGCCTCAATCATGCGGCGATCGCCACTCAATTCCGCTGCGACCCGCAGTTCAATCTGAGAGTAGTCCGCCACGACTAAGCGATAGCCTGGAGCGGGAACAAAGCAACTGCGAAAGATTTTGTCTCTGGGAATTTGTTGCAGGTTAGGGTTACGACAGGACATACGCCCAGTAGCAGCTCCCATCTGTTGATAGTCTGGATGAATTCGCCCGGTAATGGGGTGAACGTGCTTGGGTAGGCTACTGGCAAACGCCTGGACTGATTTGGCTGCCTTACGGTAGTCTAGCAACGCTCTAACGGGCGGATGCTCTTCTGCCAGGGGAATTAAAGAGAGCTTGCTGGTATTTTTCACTGGCACACCCATCTGCTGTAGTGCCTCTAATATCTGCTGCTGACTGTCCAGATTGAGAAAGGTTTGATTGCCCAGAATATCCAGTTGAGTACTGAGCAACGCTGGTTGGAGTTGCTTTCGCAAGTCATCTGCTAACTGATCTCTATTCCGTTCGAGTTCCTGCCGCAGGTCATCCCATCGAGAGAGATCGAGCAACATCCCGTTGAGCTCCATTTGGGCGATCGCTCCCAAACAATCAAACTCCAATTTGGCAGTTTCCACCAAACGAGCACCTGTCAGCTTGGGTTTCATCACCTCACGCAACCGCAGCAGAATCGCTGCATCTCGCACTGCATACTCCAACTGCTCTGAAGAAAGGTTGGAATTACTCCAATCACTTCGCTGTTGTTCTTTGGAGAGTTCTTCTCCTAGATAAACCTTGACTAGTTCTGCTAGATTGTAACCGTGCGATCGCACCCCTGCATCCAGCAATTGCGCCGCTATCATCGTGTCGAACAGTTTCCCAGCAATGGGAAGTCCTGCCTGTTGCAGGAATTTCACGTCGAATTTGGCATTCTGCAAAACTTTGATTGGAGTACCTTGAAGCAGTTCGCGCAGAGGATCTAGCGTTTCCTGGGCAACTCTAAACAGGTCAATGATAATAACGGGTTGATTAGTCGCAGCAATTTGCACTAAACGAATTCGATCTCTTAAGGGATCAAGTCCAGTTGTCTCTGTGTCAACCGCGATCGCCTGACAAGTTTGCAAAGGCTTAAGAAGTTCAGTAAGCCGATGCCCATCTTCAACGAATTCATAACTCACAACAGGGTGAGATGAACTAGAATCTGCTTTCTCATCTATATAGAAATCTTCTAAATCCATTGCAGATATACTTTCTGTAGCAGTGATCTGGACTATTTCTCGCAGCGGCATTAAGCAATCTGAATCGATCGACTTCAAACCCGAAAATGCATCACTACTACACCAAACACACCAAATATTTTGATACTGTCGATAAACGTTGATATACATCTCCTGAATAACTAATACAGCATTTAGCGGAATACCATCAGGGACACAATTAGTATCTGGACGAAGAACAACTTTCTGACCAATCTCAAATGTTGAGGGATGTTGATGTAGTACAACGGTGGGTTGAGGCGAGGGAGAGGTTTTAGACTCTAAAGCTTGACGTTCAGACTGGTTCTTTTCTTGAGCTTTTTTTACTTCCCCATCTTCTATGTCTGGCACTTCTTGACAAAGAGCCTCGGAAGGAACGGCTCGTTGTCTAGCACTTCCCGAAGGCAGAGACGGGGGAGTGTACCAGGTTTCAATCCAGGCTTCTGTCTCTGTTTTGATCGGTGATTCTGGATTATTTGAGCTTGAACTGACGGAACTCCCTTTCGCACGATTTCTTAAGAACTGCTGCTTGCGTTCCTTCGCCCAATCCATCAGGTCATTATAGATGGGATCTGAAGAATTCAGGTCAGCCGCCGCTGCTGACTTGGAAGAACTAGAGATCTTCAAATTCATTATCCCCTCCTAAATCAAGATCAACAGGAATAAAGCGGTGATATGCCTTCTCATAAACAAACATAGGTTCTGCGGTCATACCACCTCGATTCTTGAGTAGACTGAGACGTGCATAAGTGGCTTTTGCTCTTTCATTCAAAGGAAAACGAGTCCGGACATCCTGAAGTTGTCGAAGCTTTAAGTGATTACCTGCATAGCGTTCTTCTAATAAATCAACTTGATCTCTAGGCTGGTCATTACCACGCTGTGCCTTACCTGTTTGCAACAGCATGATGCAATCTGCCGCATGAGCAATTTTGAATGAATCTCGCAACGCGCTCATGTCCAGCATTCCGGTGCGAAGTGCCTCTTGATAAGCCGCTTTATTGATATCACTAATCGCAACGACAGCCGTATTCGTATCCCGTGCCAATTGTTTCAGCCCGGTTGCCACTCTAGAAACTCGCAAAACCTCATTAGCACCAGAATCCAACTTTTCATCCCCACAACACATCAGTTGTAGGTAATCAACGACTACCAGCACCGGCGCATTCTTACTCAAATTAGCTGTGCGTCTGACCTGAGCAATCACCCCTTTAAGGTGAGCCGCTGTCACTTCTGGTCCCGCTTCCAGAATGGTGAGGTGTTCTGCAATTTGCTGGTCATAGGCACGAATCGCTTGAGCAACCTGCTGCTTCAACCACTGAGCATTGGAATAGTCTGGATCATCCCATTGTTTAGACTCAATTAATCCTGAATTCAGTCCGGCAAGCCTGGACAAAGCACTGACCCAGAGCTGCTGTCTACCCATTTCAAAGGAGACATACAGCACCGGCGTTCGGGCTTTGGCTGCCTCATCTGCACACCAAGCACACCACGTCGTCTTGCCTGAGCCAGGGGGCGCACCAATCACATAGAGTCTACCAGGATGCAGCCCACCATTGAGAGCATGGTTAAGCCAGTGAGCAGGTGTCGGAATTGCAGTCTGCGGTTGTCCAAACAGGTCATGGATCAGATCCTGACTGTATGCCACCATTGGCAGAGTTTGAGAGGCGCTGCGTCGCTGTAGATTCTGAGACTCGTTGATCAAAGTTTCCAGGGTTTCAGTGACCGGTTGAAGGCGATCGCCCAATAACTCAGTCGCCGTAGTTGCCTTTTCTTTTGCCAGTAAACGCAGCCCCGTATCTCTTACCTTTGTCAAATGCTCAACAAACGTGTCCCAACTACAAGGCGGCATTTGCAGCAATTCATCCAAATACGTGGCTGCTTGGTTGATAACACTGGTCGGCGAAGCTGATTTCCCATCTAAAACCTGTTCCAATTGAGCCAGAATTAAGCTGGGAATCAGTTCTCTCCCGGCGGTTTCAAGCGTTACAAGGGCTTCCCAAATTAATTGATGCAAGTATAAAGGAGTTTTTTCATCTGCTACAGATGGGTAGGTTGCAACGAATCCCTCAGCAGGCAGGTCAATCCCCAACGCTTCCTGCATCCCCGCTTCTGGATGACAGAGGATGTATGCTAATAATTCTCGTTCTGTGCGTCTTGCCGCTTCATTGTCACCATCAGGTTTTTCCCACTGCCAGAAGGGACAAGCATAGCCCGTGCAGCCCCCACAACGTACAAGCTCCTGACTGGCTCGAACATAGCTACAACTCCATTGGTAATCTTGGGGATTACGTCGAGCTGAAGCGTAGGCACCCTGAAAGTTTCGTAGCTTGGCATCAACGGTAAGTTTGCTAGTAGGGTGGTGATCCGATGCCTGAGCCATTCTTTCCGCTAAGGATTCTATTTGGGTGCGATCGAATCCTCTAGTGATGGCATAGCGAGAGAGAGTGAGGTTGACAGCATTGTAGTCTTGGTCGGTTGGAGCACCATTGGTTATCAGATAGTGAATACAGACAGGATGCTCACTAGGCGACAGGATAGAAAAGTCTGCCGATTTTAGATTTTGAATTTTGGGTTTTGGATTGAAATCTGAAATTACTTTTCTCGTCTCTAAGTCCTGTACCTTTTCCTCTGCCAACTGGGCGATCGCACCTGCATTTACCTGTTGAAATTCTGTCATCAGCACCACTTGGTTCTCTGGCACAACCGGAAAACCATCTGCCCACCCCACTACTTCAGGCAGAAATCCATTGCGCCTACCACTCATTTGATGAATGCCACAGGGTAACCGAATTGGTCGTCCAGAAGCCTTACCATCGTTTGCGATCGTCGCGGTTGCTGGATAAATTTCTTTGGGTTTGTAACCTGATAAGTAGCAAAGATTCTGTAATGCCCTAATCCATGTTGCGCCAGGTAGAGAGGTATCAGCGAATAACCAAAGATGAAAGCCACGACGACCGCTAAATTCTAGGTATGTTGATAAACCGCGATCGCTAGCAGTCTGCCGCACTTTTTGTGCCTGAGCTAAAACTGCCTGAAGTGCTTCAGCGTCAGAACCATCTTTGGGAGCATCAAAATCAATACAACCCGCTCTGGCAGTGTTAGTGCCTGGTTGCAATAACCGCACTGAAACAGTTTGTCTGCCCTGAAGATGAGCTTCAACAACATCAGAGGTCAGCACCTTCTCATATTGAGATTGCAATATGTCAGTGCTTTGCCAGACCGCATAAAGCTGCTGATGCTCATGAAGGATCAGGCGATAAAGCTGTTGAGTGAGCTGAGTTGTAGTACCGGGGGACATGGATTTAACTGTCGCTGCAACGAAGTCTTGAGATTTATGAGCCTAAGAACAAACTAGTACCGACGGCGCGGCGTTTTTTGTTGTTCTAACAATAGCAACCGCTCTGGAAGGCAACCAGAGCGGTTGCTGGATCAAGATCATTAGAATGATCAGATGTGTAACCAAAATCTGAAATGCTTACTGGATAGAGGTTTCAAGATTTTTTCTGTAACTTTTGGAATTAGCGGAGGGTGTTTTTGGGACAGACCGGGGGTATTTTCTAAGCAACCCTGGGGTATTTCTTTGTAACCTTTGAAAGGAGTTTGGTTGTCATGGGAGAAGTGATCGCTGAATGATCTGGAAAATAAGGCTTTTGAGGAATTAGCCCAATGGTTACAAAACGATCGCCACCTAGATATTTGTAACTATTGGAACTGACCAACGGTATTTATGGTAAATCTTGTCCCTACTGTAACCTTCGGTCTGATCCTGGGGTATTTTGTAACCCTCTCGCTGTAACTATTGGTTCTGCCCTACGATATTTCTTCAAAACTCGCTTGTAACCTTCGGTCTGATCCTGGGGTATTTTGTAACCCTGGCTCCTCCAGCGTAACTTTTGGGATAGCCTTAGGGTGATTTTGGCGAAACCATGATGTAACCCTTCTACTGTAACTTTTAGGGCTAGCCTGGGGATGCTCTATGGTTTCAATCCGTGTTGTAACTTTTGGAGTTAGCCAAGGGTATTTCTAAAAAACATTGGCTTGTAACCTTCTGGCTAACCCTACGGTATTTCTACTTTGACTACGGGTTTGTTTCCAGGGTTCGAGTTTGCCTGAAAAGCCCTTCAAATGGGATCTACGCAAGAGTTTTAACCCAGTTGCAGTACGTTCCATTCAGTAAGCTGTTTGTAACCTTTAGTCTAACCCTGGGGTATTGAAAGCCGTTTTTGAACTGACTTGCAGCAGCACCTGTCAGTAGGATCTGGATCTCCGATCCCGCAAGCTTTTTGGAAGTTTTTCAAAGATGCAATCGAAATTTGGAACTCTACCTATAATGCAAGGTTAATCAACTAAACCCCCAGATCTAGCGTTCAGTTCTGTCTCGGTGTAACCACAATGTAACCTTGTCGGACTGCCAAAGGTTACAGATGCCTTTAGCGGCTACATCGTGGCTTGAAGAACAGTCAGTAGAACTGTTTGGTCCTCCGGTGTGATGCTGCGTCTGCCGGTTTCAACCAGTTTGACCCAACTTGTACTCTTGCCAATCTTGGCAGCAAGGACACTTTGAGTCATGCCTCTGGTTAACCTCAGCGCCTTCAACTTCTCTCCCGAATCAATCCGTTCAGTTGGCTTAGTGGTTTCAGGCAACTGGTTAGATGGTTCAGGAGACAGTAAGCGCCGTTCAGACTTGCGAGACCGCGATTTGAGTGACGTTGGTGATGAAGTTTCAGCCTCTAGGGCTAGCTTGGATATTGCTTCCCCTGCGGACATGCTACGCACTGGACGTGATTCCTTCAGCTCTTCTAGCTTTCTAGAAATTTCTTCTGGTGGTTGCACAACCATTCGGGCTGTCAGCAACTGCTCAAAGCCACCATAGGGTCGCTTTACAGTATCGGTGAGGCGATCGCCCTCTCCCTTAGCCCCATCCTCCAACCAGAACTCGGCTGCCTGTTCGGGATCATCAGGAATGTCAGTTAAAGGCAATAGGTCAGGCAGATCAGGCAGGTATTGCGGTGGGTAAGTTGCCAGATCAAACGTGAACTTCCAGCCCTGCTCATCCAGCACTTTCAGGGTAGTTTTCCACTGAGAAACCAGTCGTTTACGGGGGGCAGAGGCTTTTCTGGCTTGCTCCACCTTCTCTGTCCCGAATGCCACTTTGAATAGAGTGCCAGCTCGGACAGGTCCATTCCCGACCTTCGTTTTAAATAATAGCCAGAGAATGAGCCGCGCAGCCCCTTCGTGGTTATACCAGATGGTCATCAAGTCTTGCAGAATGGACTGAGACAAAATGCCGTACTCGTAGTAACCATTGCCATCTTTACATCGGCTAGGGTTAAGAAAGTACTGTGCCCAGTTGCCTGCCTTGACTTGCAGGGTAAAACCCACCATCTCAGAGTTGCCCATCAGGTCTTCCTGGAAGTGCAGAATCGGTTCTGAAATCTCCCAAAGCCAGGTGCGGCTGACGCTGAAAGACTTTACCTTTCCTTTTTCGGGCCAGGAGACATACACCAGTAAATGACAGGGCTGTTTTGCCAGCTCCAGCAACAGCTCTAGCTTCTGCTGTTTATTGAGCTTTTTGTTTTTGTCTAAACCGAGATATCGCTCAAGCTGACGATCGTTCAGAACAAACTGTTGCTCCCAGGGGCGTTCTAGTTGAGTGGCGTAAGCGGCGTAGATCAGATGTAAGCAGGCAGCCCGAATGTCAAACTGATCGATCAACGCTAAAGCAGCTTCTTCTTCTAGCACGGTTGGATGTTTGACGTGTAGTTCATTCGTAATCCAGAAGGAAAGATATCCTTTACCCTTAGCAACGCTGCTTTCGTAGTAGGGTGATCCTGGACCTGCTTCGACCCAGCCGATATCCCGTCCCTGAGAAAGAATATTGCAACCTTCCCAAATGACTTTGTTAGAAGCCATCCGATCGGTTTCACCATCAGGGAACAGATCGGCATGGGTTGGCGGACGTTCAAAGGAGTTATAACGCCCTCTACGCTTTGGTTTAGTTGTGGCAGCTTTTTTGGTTTCTGTTTCTGAGGCTACGACATCCACTTCGATCGCGGCGATCGCCATCGGAATATCATTCCCAGGAGTTCCGGCTTGTTTCATAACGGCTCACGAAGGTTAAAGAGGTTACTTGGAGCCAGAAACGCCATTCTATCAGTTCTTTCAGCTTCAGAACCGATGTGTCTTTTCAGCCGCATAGCGATTTGCTATGATGCAAGAGCGTGGAGAGGCGGCAACCAATCCAGCCCGGAAGGCACATATTTAATATGGTCGCTCTGGCTATAACAAAAAAACATCGAGAACACCAAGGTTTCACCCGCCAAGACGAGACTTTGGTGTTCTTCGATCTGAGGCATTGGTTGGATCACGCATATTGCATTTTGCTTGACGAGACATTGTTGCTCCTTCGCGCACAATTGGTAAGAACCTGAATCCTGGTAACTTAATGAGTAGTAACAGACGCTCCAACGGGGATCAACCGTCGGGCAATCTGTTCAATAAACTCAGATCGAGAAAGCTGAAACTCTGCGGCAAGCTCATCCAGTTGTTCAACCGCTGTGGGAGTAAGACCAATCATCGTCGGCTTTTTAGGCTCTGCATAATACTGTCCCTGTCCTTTACGGCTTCGCTTTTCCTTATCGGTGTTCATAGTTACCCATGATCGCTTATATAAGAGATACCACAGAATTTAAATTCTGATTGAGAATCTCAATAGCTCTCTAGATCTCTTGTATAAGAAACAGATTGATCTGCCAACTGTTGTATAAGAGAACTAGCCAGGTGGACAGAAACCATTGGTACCTCTGAATCACGTTTTAAGTTTGCATCCCTCGATCGGTCAACATTGGAGAGCAACATAGCGCGACTCGGAAGTGCGATCGTTGTGTTGCGAACTTCGAGGATACCAAAATAACCAGCTACCGCTGTACCAAGCCGATTTGTGGATGAAATTAGCGGAGTTGTTATGATGCAAACCCTTTCTGCTTCCTCCCCGGCTGTCTCTTTTCCGTTTCAACTGACTGAGCAGCAGCATAAAGCACTGGACGCAATGTGGACATTTCTGCAACCGACGGTCGCGGCTGCGCTGTTTCTGTTGGTTGGCTACGCTGGAACTGGAAAAAGTACCATCGTGTTCCAATTGATTAGAGTTTTGGTCAGCCAGGGAAAACGAGTTGTTCTGACCGCGCCCACCAATAAGGCTGTGGGTGTGTTGCAACGCATGGCGCTAGAAAATGGGGTGACTGGCGTAGACTTCTTCACGATTCATCAATTGCTGGGACTAGGCATGGTTTCCAGAGGTAACGAAAAAGTGCTGGCACCTACGGGAACGTCATACATTGGGCTGTTTGATGTTGTGTTTATTGATGAGTGTTCCATGATTGGGGAACAGCTCTGGCACTGGATTGAGGAAGCCTCCAAAAGAACATCAACGTGGCACCCGCTCAAAATGATTCTGATGGGTGATCCGGCTCAGCTTAACCCGGTGAATGAAGGGCGATCGCCTGCCTTCAACATACCCAATAAAGCGGTGTTGACTCAAGTGGTGCGTCAGGGTACGGATAGCCCACTGCTGGAGTTCATCACGGCTTGTCGTTATGCAGTAACCAAAAGCAAATTACCCTTTGAGCCATTTGCAAAATATCTACCGGATAAGAGTAACGGTTCATTGCTGGTAAAGCGGCGATCGCTGCTCAAGTATGCCTTCAAGAAAACCTCCAGGGAATTCACCCAAAATCCTGATTCTTTCAGGATTCTCTGCTGGACGAATGCTCAAGTAGATTACTATAACCAGCAGATTCGTAACTATCTGTATGGCAAGACGACCTCTCGTTTCGTTTCCGGTGAACGGCTGATCACGCGCGATCCGGTTTTAGCTCCGGATGGTAAAACGATCATTCTCTCAACCTCAACTGAATTCACGATTCAAGAATTTTCAGAAGATCGCTACAGTAATTACCAAGCTTGGAGGCTAAAGGTTGCAACTGATGATGGTACCGTGCGTCAAATCTATGCCTTGCATGAAGATGAGCAAAACCGCTTTGATGTAGAAGCGCGTCGGCTGATGGCGATCGCCAAGCACAATCCATTTCTGTGGCGCGACTATTATCGACACCTGGAGCAGTTTGCCAACGTGCGAAATTGCTTTGCAATCACAGTCCACAACAGCCAGGGCAGTACATTTCTGGAATGTGGCGTTGATGGACAGGATTTAAGTAAACGGCTTAACCCTGAACGTGGTGAGACGGCAAAAGATTTGTTGGCAAAGGTGAGGGAGCACAATCGCCTATGGTATGTCGGAGCTAGCCGTGCGCGTCGTCGGATTCTGGTTGTGTCCTAAGACTTTACTTAGGGAATAGTTTTGGAAAAAATATCTCAAAGTATTCCCTAAGTAAAACCAACTGCTAGAAGCCGTGTATCGGGGTTCACCCATGCTGGGCTGCTTCCAACAACCTTGTTTACTTAGGGAATGTTTAACAGTGTTTTGGCTCTATACTATACCCTAATAAATTTGACCATTCTACTAAGAAGCTTGAGTCATAGGGCCTTTGGCATTTTTCCTCTGCTAACGCAGGCATCCTTCGACGACCATTCAACCAGAGACACTGATCATGACTCAAGCATTAGAAAAATCCAGGGACAAGGCTGCAAAGCAAAAAAAGCAGACTGAGCAACCAACTTCTAAAGCGGCGGTCGCCCAGCGGGTTCCTGAGACGCTCACCTCTCTAGAGCAACCTACCAACACATCCGAGGTGAGTGAAGCCGAAGCAACGGTTGATGAGCCTAAAAATTCCGCTGAGCTTGAAGTATCAGCAGAGCCTGTGCCGAAGAAGTCATCGCGAAGACGGGCAGCTAAATCTCAGCCAAAGGACACTCCTGAAACTGAGCAAGGAATGCAGGTGATTTGTGCTCAAAGTCAGTTTCATGATGCGCTGGCGATCGTAAGTTGTGCTGTTCCAACAAAACCCAGTCATCCAGTGCTGGCGAATGTGTTGGTGGTGGCAGATGCTGACGCTCAACAGGTTCATCTGACTGTAACTGACTTGGCGATGACGATGCAGGCAAGCTTTGAGGCGCAGGTGCTTTTGGGTAGTGAGATTACAGTGCCTGTTGAGATGCTTTCAGGAATGGTCAAGCAGTTTCCAACGGGTAGCATCAACCTCAAAAGTCAGATGCAGACTACACAACCTATATCTGGAGAGGAGCAACCCATCAAAACTTGCTCGATGACCTTGTCGGATGCAGATGGCAACTATGAAATCCGAGGAATTCCGGCTGAGGAGTTTCCGCCGATTACAACACCCAAAGTGACTCCTGTTTCCCTACCGACTAATATTCTCAGGGAAGGGCTAAAGGGTGTGCTGTATGCAATCAGTGCTGATGAAACTAAGCGCATTTTGACAGGTGTTTACATTCAGATTGGGCAAAATGCACTGAAATTTATTGCAACAGATGGACATCGAGTGGCAATTGCTGAATTGTCAACGGAGGGGATTGGCAGAAAGCGGCGCAAGCGATCGGGAACTGATGAACTCATTCAATTTCCCATTCTTGGTAAAGCGCTGAAGGAACTGATTCGTAATCTTGCTGATTCAGTTGATGCGATTCAACTGCTTTACGATGCTCAAGCAACCCGTGCAAGTTTTGCATGGCAGGATATTATTTTGAGCTGCCAGTGCATTGAGGGAGAATATCCAGACTGTGAGCAGTTGTTGTCACGATACAGCTTTGATCGGGAAGTGGTGCTGGAGAAATCAGGATTGCTCAAAGCATTGGAGCGGCTGTCGGTGCTGACTGATAAGAAGGAGAGAGGGATTCAGTTTCGATTTGATGGAACGACACAACAGATTCATCTTTCGATCGAGCGAGAGTTTGGCAAAGGTGATGAAACAATCAGTGCTCATATCCCTACAGATATGACATTGGATATCCAATTCAATCTCAAATACCTGGGAGAAGCGGTTAAAGCCATTCCTAGTTCTGGAATCAAGATGCATTTGAAGCAACCGGACTATCCAGCAATGTTGGTTCCCGCTGGAGATTTCAACAATCCTGAATTAGAGGCGGAAATGCGCCACTTTCTCTTTCCTCTTTATAAGCAACCCGAGTAAGTTTGCACATGCAAAGGCAGCAAGAGCCTTGTGAGACGTTGCTGCCTTTGTCGATTTCCTATGGAGCTAAGCCGACAGCCCTGACCTGCAAGTGCAGATGTTCGAGCAGACGAGAATTCTAATCGTAGAGCAGCTTCATGACCAATTACTGCTTCCTGCTTGGACAAGATAGTTAGCGTATACTGAGTCCTTATAATTACATCAGCATAGAGAATCTAAAAATACACGAGAAGATTCGGGCTATCCAGCTTGAGCAGCGTATTTCCGAACACTAATCAAATTGAATTTAGAACAGTAAGGTGCAGGAAAAGGGTTTCAATCGATTAAACGCGGTAAAGAGTCTTCTAGTTCTTAAATATGGCGGTTGTAATTGTCTCAGTATTGAGCGATCGCATAGCATCCTCATGGGAGAATCGCCCGATGAAGACTAATCGAGTTTGGCGAGGTTCGTTGGGTTGCCAGGGGCGATCGTAAAAAGTATCAAATCGATTGCCAACACCTTGAACGACTAACCGCATGGCTTTATTGGGCACGGCTACAAAGCCCTTAATCCGATAAATCTCATACTGCTGAACCAGAGATTGCAAGCGGTTGACCAACTCTGCTGGGTCAAATGCCTGATCAAGTACCACATGAACCGAAGTAATGTCTTCATCGTGTTCATGATCTTCTTCCGTATCATGATGGCTAGGGCGAGAGTCGAGATTGTCTTCAACAGCGGCATTAAATCCCAGTAGAAGATCAGGGCTAATTTCTCCTTGTTTGCAGGGCACAATTTTCACCCCGGTTGGAAGTTCCTTTTGTAACCACTGCTGAACTTTTGTTTGAGTTGCTAAATCAACGCGATCGACCTTCGTTAACAACACCATATCGGCACACGCCAACTGATCTTCAAACAGTTCTTCGATCGGGGTTTCATGCTCCAGGCTATCATCCGCTTGCCGTTGGGCTTCCAGGGCATCCAAATCGCCCACAAATTGACCATTGGCAAGGGCTTCGCAATCCACGACCGTGACCACTCCATCAACCGTTGCTCCGGTGCGGATTTCGGGCCAGCGGAAGGCTTGCACCAGGGGTTTAGGTAGGGCTAAACCAGAGGTTTCAATCAGGATGCAGTCAAGACGATCGCGTCTTTTTAACAACTCCTGCATGGTTGGCAAAAACTCTTCCTGCACGGTGCAACACAAACAGCCATTTGCCAGTTCCAAAATATTGTTATTCGGGTCTTCATCGTCATCACAAACGCGACACGATCGCAATAACTCACCATCAATCCCCATTTCGCCGAATTCATTGACCAATACGGCAATGCGACGACCTTGATTGTTTTGTAATAGATGACGCACGAGTGTGGTTTTTCCGGCTCCCAAAAAGCCTGTCACGACGGTAACTGGAATTTTATGCATGATCTGGTACTTGATAAAGCTAAATGAGCGTTACTGATTTTCCACTGGCAGTGGTGGTAAGACGGCATGTATACCCTTCTTCACGACCTCTGGGCGCTCTTTGTACGGCACTTTGCCCTCGGAGCAAGCGACATACTGGCCACTAAATTGCAGGAGTTCAGGTACTGAATGAGTCGGAGACAGTTCACTTAAGATGAACGTAAGTTTGGTAGGAGCCGCAAAGGCTACCACACAAGCACGGCTACAAGCGCCCAGACAGCGCACTGGACGTAGCTGAATCGCTTCTTGCCAGTCACAGGCTTCTAAGCCCTGACTCAGATGATCAAAGAGAGCTTGACCCGCACTCAAGCCAGCCTGTGTTTGACTAGTCTCTGAAGGGCGGCAAAGCACACAAACAAACAACGTATGTTGAGTCATGATAATCATCAAGTGTGACGACGGCTTTGATGTTGGAGAAATTTCAGCGTTGCCATTAGCATTAAAAAGCAAGTGGAAACTAAACGGTGGCACCAAAAGGCTGCTTTCTCAGGAACGATTACTTACGACGCAGCTGCCACTTCAGCATTCAGATCGGCACAATAAGTTTCGTAGACTCCATCTAAAAATTGCCACAGGGCATCCACCGCTTGCTGCGCGACTTGCAGTACATCCGCCTCTTTCTCAGGCGTATCTGCGTACTGCTCAATCAGTTTCAATTCGGCTTCAGTGTGCCACACATCCGCCGCCTGATGAACCGTGAAGAACTGGTAGTCTTCTGGATTGTTCATGCCATAGAACTGCCTCAGCCCATCAATTTTAACGGCTGCAATTTCAGGCATTTGAGACTCGTACATCACTAATGCAGCTAATCCAGCGTAGAAGGGAGAATTGATGCAAAGGCTGCGGAAGGTTTCGATCAGATTTGTTGTGGTTGCTAAAGGAGCCGTCTCAGTTAGTTCAGCTTCCGCTGCACCGAGCGCGATCACAAACCGTTTCCAGAGCGCCGGATGATTATTCTCGCCCCGTTCTTCTTCGATCAGGTTTTCCAAAATTTCCTGGCGGACTAAGATCGCTCCATCCATGGCAGGCGTATTGAAATGCACTCCGCTGACATAAGTTGGAAACGCTAGCACATTCTGAAAATACTGAATTGCATAGTGTTTTAGATGCTCACGAGTAAGCTTCCCTTCTGTCCAGGCGATATAGAAGGGGTGTTTTAGCAAATGCTTTTGGTCAGCGATCGCCTTGAGTTGTTCACGAATTGTCATACAGCCTCCATAAGTGGGTAAAGTACAGGAAAAAGTCTAAAACTCTTTTGAACGTTGAGGTGAAAATTTGTCCTCGACGGTGCAGATGGTTTATAGCATTAAAAGCACTCCCTTAAATGATTTGGATTGTGTGAGCAGTGAACGTTAAAGGGGTATCCAAGCGCTATTGCTTGCCCTTGTAGAAGAGCAGTTGGTAAACATGTAAACCGCCGTAGCGGAACGATGCTTCAAACGATTGCAGATAGAGATACCACATGCGGAGAAATCGTTCGTCGTAGCGGGAATCGAGGGATGTAATCGTTGTTTTATTAGTTGTAAAATTGCTCGCCCAACGTTTCAGTGTTTCGGCGTAGTGCGGCTTCAAATTTTCGCAGTGAGCCACTGAGAGTTTGGCTGCCCACAGTTCTTGAGTCAACTCATGCAATTGTGGCGCGTATCCTCCTGGAAAAATGTATTTATCCACCCAGGCTCCGTTACGCTCATTGCTCTGGGTGACGATCGTGTGCAGTAATCCAATTCCATTGGGTATTAGCAGTTGGAATGCCTTTTGCATGAATGTGGCAAAATTTCCTTTACCCACATGCTCAAACATACCAATGCTGACAAACTTATCGTATTGCCCCTGCACCTCTCGATAATCGGCAATGATGATCTTAAGCCGATCGCTCAATCCTCTTTGCTCAATGCGCTCTCGTGCCAGCGCTGCCTGGGGTTCACTTAGCGTTACCCCAGTTCCAGAAATGCCATAGTGTTCGGCAGCGTAGATTAACATTCCGCCCCAGCCACAGCCGATATCAATTAGCGATTCTCCAGGCCGGAGTGCCAGTTTGCGACAGATCAATTCATACTTCTGACGCTGCATTTGTTCCAGAGAGTCAGTTTCCTGAAGCTGATAGCCACAGGAGTAGGTCATCGTGGGGTCAAGAAACTGCTGATAGAAATCATTGCCCAGGTCGTAGTGGTGCTGAACATTTTTGCGACTGTTTTGAATCAGAGTCGGTACGGTTCGCAATCGCTGCGTGATGATTTTGATTGCGAGAGCGATCGTAAGCCGATCCCGTGCTTGAGCATAAACATTGCTGCGATGAAATAGCCCAATCAGTTCCACAAGATTGTCATTTGCCTCATCCCACCAGCCAGCCATATAGGCTTCACAAAAACCTAGCGTACCGAATGCGAGCAGGCGATCGCAGGTTTCAGGATTGTGAATGATGAGATGGAGTGGCACATCAGAACCCACCTGACCAAAGTGGAATACTTTACCTTGTGGATTCGTAACGGTTAGATCACCGACTTCAATCAGACTGAAAAGTTGATAAAGATAGCGTTCTCCAGCAGGTAGGTGATGGATATGATCTGCTAAATCACAGGTAGATTGATCGCGTAACGTTTGGTTGTCAGGTTGATCAAGGAAGTTTTGCTGAGATCTGTTAATCACCATCTGCTGATTCCCCTGTATTCAATCTTAAGTGTGCAGTTTTGACGTTCGTGGCTAATTTCAGTTTCTCCAGTAATCGAACCGTCAGCCAAATCAGATCAATTTCCCACCAGTGCCAGCCAAACTGCGCTGAGGATTGACAGGCATGATGATTGTTGTGCCAACCCTCACCAAAGGTCAGTACTGCCACCCACCAGCAGTTTGTAGAGCGATCGCCCACCTCAACATTACGATAGCCAAACTTGTGACAAGCACTATTGACGAAGCAGGTGCTGTGAAAGCCCACAAATAAACGAACGAAAATGCCCCACACCACAAAGGGCATTCCCCCCAGTCCGTAGAGTATGAGTGCCAGCACACCTTGCAGCGCAATATAGTGCTGATGACAGAACTGATAAAACGGATCATCGGCAATATCTTTAGTGAAGCGGCACAGTTCGCTACGCATCGGAACGTCATGCATCAGCCAACTAATGTGACTCCACCAGAAGCCCTGTGTAGAATCATGGGGATCACCTGTGCGATCGGCATACAAATGGTGCATCCGATGATAACCCACCCAGCCTTTGACCCCGCCTTGCGCTGCTAAAGTGCCGCAGAGAATCAGGAAATATTCGAGCCATTTGGGAGCTTTGAAACTGCGGTGCGTTGCCAGACGATGAAAGCCGAGGGAAATGCCCAACCCGATTGTCAGCCAGTGGAGAAACAACGCAACTCCAACGGCTACCCAACTAAAATTAGCCGGAAAGAGAGCAAATAATACTCCCAAATGAAGTAGAACGGTGAATGCAATCACATTCCAACGAGGACGAGGTAAGGTCAAGTTTATATTGGTCAAGCAGCCTCTCCTGATTTGGAATAGTTTTGATGAGTTGCGCGACTACCCACAGATGTGACTGGGGGTGCAAAATTTGATAACTGAGGTGGTCTGCC
The DNA here is from genome assembly GCF_050753385.1 of Pantanalinema rosaneae CENA516. Taxonomy (NCBI): domain Bacteria; kingdom Bacillati; phylum Cyanobacteriota; class Cyanophyceae; order Leptolyngbyales; family Leptolyngbyaceae; genus Pantanalinema; species Pantanalinema rosaneae. The sequence goes on along the minus strand of NZ_JBLZFZ010000003.1, from coordinate 64,968 downwards.
CCACAGTCCAGTCATCAGTCGCAGGAATAATTGCCGCAAGGGAGTCCAGGCGATCATTCCGTGCAGGACAATGCGCCGCAGGATGATCAAAGGCAACCAGCGGTTAGAAAAGGTGCGATTGAGCAAATCGGTCATCAGCAAGATGATCCAGTTCTCATAACGCCGCCAGCGATCGTAGGACTTTAAAACCGTTAAACCACCAATATCCCGGTGCTGCTGCTGAGCCATTTGGAGAACCTGAGTCAGGGCTGCGGCATCGCGGATGCCCATGTTTAGCCCTTGCCCACCAATGGGATGGCAACAATGGGCGGCATCTCCGACTAAAGCAAGGCGGGGTTTGCAATAGGTTTGACTCTGCATCAACCGAATTGGAAACACCAGGGGATCACTAAGTAAGGTGAGGTCGCTGGCTTGGTTGCCATAGCGATGCTTTATTTCAGCCATGAACTGGGTCGGTGGCAAAGCAGCGATCGCCTTTGCTTCTGTATGGGAAGCAGTCCAAACAATCTGACAGCGGTTATCAGGTAAGGGCAAAATGGCAAATGGGCCACTCGACCAAAACCGCTCATAGGCGATGTTCTGGTGAGACGGAGCCGGTGAGATAAAGGCTGTAATACAGGATTGCCAATACTTCCAGCCGCTGGTTTTAATTCCAGATTCGATTCGCAATGGAGAGTTAGCACCATCAGCCGCTACCACGAGGGTTGCATTTACGGCAACAGTTTGTTCTGTTGGTTGCGCATGGCTGAGCATCAGTGTCGCGTGATCATTACCATAATTGACCTCTACGACTTGAGTTTCATACCAACAGGTCACGGTAGGGGAAGCTGCAACCTTTTGTTGAAGTGCCCGCACGAGAACGGTATGTTCAGCACAGTAGTAGACAGCAGGTTCACCAATATCATCTGGTAGGAATTCCACACGATGCGGATAGTTGGCATCCGACAGGACGACTTTGGGGAAGTGGGCGATCGCCGGAGCGATCTGCTCCCATAAACCCAGAGCTCGAAAAATGTGGGCAGACTGGGGCGATAGGGCATAGGCGCGGGGTCGCTCTGCCGCCTGCTGGGGTGTTTTCGCTTCGACGATGGCAACCCGCAACCCTGAAGATTGCAACCCGCAGGCTAACACCAGACCCACAACGCTACAACCAACAATGACCACATCGTAGATGAGATCATTATCGGCATCATGGGGAGCTAGAGGATCAATGGCACTCATGATCGTACAAGCCTATTACCCGTTTGCGTAGACAACGCCTCACTCATCGGGACATTGGCACGCACCGCCCGAAACATCCCAAAGCGACACAGCCCAGCCCCAAATGCCAGACGCATCAACAGGAACGTGGGCACTTCCCGCAATGATTTAATTAGCCCAATCAAGCCAAACCGAATAATTCCCTCTGGACGCACTACTCCCTGCCAGATGGAGTCGAGCCACGAGGGTAAGGTTTCCACTGTCCAGTCAGAAGTGGTGACTTCACCCGCAACCAGTCCGGTTGCCTCCAGTAATTCTGCAAATCCTTCAATGCTGGAAAACGCGGGATGAGACCACTGATCGAGCAGTTGGCGCATGACTGGCTTTTCCCAGAAATTTAGAGGTTTACGACGATCGTCCCGCTGATTCCAGTCAGCAACCACCAAAATTCCGCCTGGTTTCAGAACGCGCAATAGCTCTCTAGCGAACTGGGCTTTATCGGGCATATGGGGACCTGCTTCAATCGACCAGACGACATCGAAGCTGGCATCGGGAAAGGACAGTGCCAGGGCATCATCAACTTGGAACTGGGCACTCACCCCAGGTGGTGTCAAGTCTTGGGCACGTCTAACTTGCTGGGGACTGATGGTAATGCCAGTTACATGGAAGCCATAATCCCGTGCCAGAATGCGACTACTGCCACCAATGCCACAGCCCACATCCAAAACAGTAGTACCGGAAGGCAGGCTATCTAGTCCACCCCAGCGCACCATTTCATGTACAAAGTCTTCCTTAGCTTTGAGAAAGTCTTTTTTGTGGGGTGGAGAGCCATAATGCCCCAGGTGGATATGTTCGCCCCAATAAAATTCCAGAATGCCGTCATTCGTCCAGTCATCATAGGAATTCGCAACGGAATCAGGAGATTGATACTTACGGGCTGTGAGTAGATAGAGTACGATTCCAGCGATTAGGAGTACCAGTAGAATTCCCAGGGTCGTAAACAATAGATTCATCTAGATCAAGCCTCAACCTTCAATACTTTTAACCGTTGTATTGTTTGACTCTCCGCTGCTTGCACAATTGGTCGTTAGATTCGCCATCTCAGTTGCTTGACGCAAGGATGCGATCGACACTAAACGGTCTGAGTCCGTATCCCACAGAAGAAATTGGGCACAGTCAAATAGATCTCCGATTCGCAGGGTCTTGACATCCGAGAGCAGGTGACTATTTTCACGATGACAGGCTGCGAGATGATAATTAGGAATTCTTTCGGAGAGATGGTGAATCGTGTGATAGCCAATATCTGCGCTAAACCATCTGAGAATGACTGGGAATTCTAAATAACTGCTGCCCTTAACCGCTCCCAAAATATAGTTCCAGCCTTCTGTTTTGTGAGCATAAGCCCCCTCAAAAATATGCTGGACAAAAAAGATCCAGATGAAGATCGTTGCAGAACAACTGAGGGTGATCGAGTAAATACTCCAAAACAGCCCAACTCCCCATAGATGGCTCAGAAAAATCCAGCCCCCAATGACACAAATATTGTTCAACAGGAGATCCCAAAATTCAGTAGCCGACTGCCAGTGTTTTGACTGATGGGTAGATATCGTTTGCGCTAAGTTAAATTCCGAACCCTGCCTCAGGACAGTAAATACATGATGGATAAAATCATAGATCCCCATCATCAACATGAATCTGGGCTTGATCACCAGGTAGAAAAAACCACCCGGAATTCCCATTAATGGATGTCGTAGGACTTCGTACAGCCTTTGATTGAACGGATCGAGCTGAGAAAACTCCTCGGTGGATAAGAAATCTGCAACACCCCGATATCGCTCCCAGTCACCATTCGTTTTGTGATGGTAGGCATGATCTCTGGACCAGCCATATTGGGGAATCGCATTGATTACACCCAGCAGGAACCCAACGATGCGATTCGCTCGCTTTGACCGAAAGAGAGAATAGTGTCCGCAATCATGCATCAAAGAAAAACAGCGAAGTGAAAAGAGAACCATCAGAGCCATGATCGGGGGGAGCAGCCATAAGGAAATTGTTGCTGCTTGCACAGCCGCAATCCATAAAAGAACATAAGGCACAACGGTATTGAGAATTTGATACGTTGCTCGCAGGTTGCTGCTTTTGATGTATGGAGTCAACACAAAGTCAGCTTTTTTGAGCGTATCCGATGGTTTTAGTTGATGAGAAAATTCATGTTTGACAAAGGGATGAACCGCTGTTGGGATCTGTCCAGAGCGATTCAGGTAATACTTGAGCATAATGGGTCTCAATTCAGGGATAAGTCGGGATGAGGGGATGGCTAGACAATTCATCGCTTCGGAACACTGCGCGAATGTCCAGCAGGGTTACTGCACGACCTTCTTCGGCAATGCACAAACAGCTGGCTGAAACTCCTCCCAGGTTTTACACACTTGCTCGTAACATTGGGGCGGCGTGATCGGTAGATTTTTCAGGTAAAGGAACGTTACCTGGTTAAATGATTCCATCAGGAAGACCAATTCAGTTGTTGGATTGTAAGAATCCACTGCTTCCAGGATGTGGGCATTCATGAAGTGATGACGCAGAATCACCGTATCAGGAGCCGCTAACCAGGCATTCAAAAAAGCAGCAAGACGCGATCGCCGGACAAAATAGGTTTTGAAGGATTCCCCTGCAATGCCAACGGTCGGAGAATTGGTGCTGCAAATGATCGCGCCGCGTTCACCACCCAAATAACCTGCCCAAGCGTTATAACCGATCGCCAACAAATTCGTGGCAATAAACTCTTGCTGCCAGTCCAGATGGTTGGGAGTTTCACTCATGGACACCTCCTTGGGGTGGTTAAATCAGGCTGAAATTCTGTCCAGCGCCGTTGCACTTGTTCGTAACAGTTGGCTGGGGAAATCGCCAGGTTTTGCAGCAGGTTGATATCGACGGCACCGTTACCGATAATCAGGACGACGATCGCTTGAGTTGGGTCATAGGTGAGGATCGATTCCAACAAAGCGGTCACGACTCCTTTCTCTAGTTCCAGTGCTTGCATATATTGCGTGACTTGAACGTAAGGAATGAATACCTGATGGAACATCACCCTATCGATGTGCCAATCGATGGTAGGAGGGATGGCATCCACAACATCGCAGACCACCATGCCCCGTCCCTGGTTTGCGTAACCAATCCATGCCGTGTATCCGATAGTCAAAAGATTGTGCTGGATAAAGCGATTCTGCCAATAGCCAAAGTTGCCTTGCCATACTTCATTCCTTGGTCGCATGGGCTTCCTCCCGCACTTGTTGTGCTGCTGCTACCATGTTTTTCAGAGCGGGAATCACTTCCTCCCATCGGCGTGTTTTCAGTCCACAATCAGGATTTACCCAGATTTGCCGCAACGGTAAATTATGAATACCTGCCTGCAATTGCTGTACCAGTTGTTCAGTCGTAGGCACCACTGGACTATGAATGTCATACACCCCATTGCCGATTTGGTGGGAATAGCCTGCCTCAGTGACTTCCTGCAACGTGCGATTATTACTGCGACTATTTTCAATCGAAATCACATCCGCATCCAGACGTTCAATCTCTTTGATGATGTCGCCAAACTCGCAATAGCACATGTGGGTGTGAACTTGCGTCTGCGGTTGGGCGATCGCCGTTGCCAGTCGAAACGCATCTACCGCCCAGGATAGGTACTCATTCCAGCGTTCCAGTTTCAGCGGTAAGCCTTCCCGTAAAGCGGGTTCATCCACCTGGATTATCTGTGCACCAGCGGTCTCTAGGTCTGCGACTTCTTCGCGTAATGCCAGGGCAATCTGGAATGCCTGTTCCTGACGAGAAATATCACTACGCGGAAATGACCAGTTGAGAATGGTGATGGGCCCTGTGAGCATTCCTTTTACAGGTTTTTGGGTCAATGCCTGCGCCACCTGAAACTCTCGCACAGTCATCGGTTGAGGACGCGCTACATCACCATAAATAATTGGGGGACGCACATAGCGACTGCCATAGCTTTGCACCCAACCATTTTCAGTAAAGGCAAATCCAGCCAGTTGCTGACCAAAGTATTCCACCATATCCGTGCGCTCAAATTCGCCATGAACCAGTACATCAATGCCGATGTCTTCCTGAAGTTTGATGCACTCAGCAATCGCAGCGTCGATCGCTGCCTGATATTCTGCTTCTGTCAGTTCGCCTCGCTTGTACTTCACCCGCAGTTGCCGTACTTCAGAGGTCTGGGGAAAGGAACCGATCGTGGTGGTCGGGAGAGCAGGTAAGGGAATCTGTTTGTCTAACCGTAGAGAATAGGAGAGCGATCGCTGAAAGTCATTCGTCGTCAAATTCTTGAGCGCAGCCTGCACATCAGAGTTTGCAGGGCTAAATTGCTCAAAGGTTTGCCACTGCGTTTGCACTACTGCTAATTGATCTCCTGGATCATCTCCAGCCAATGTCTGTGCCAGAATCACAACCTCTTCCAGCTTTTGTTCCGCGAAACTCAACACATTTCGCAAGGGTTCCGGCAGTTTTGTTTCTCGCGTGGCATCATAGGGAACAAATTGCAGAGATGATGAGGGATGCAACCGAATATTTGGCGTGATGCTGTGAATGGTTTCTAGTGTTGACAGCACTGATTCAGGACGAATTTTCCAGATATTTCGCGCATCCACAAGCCCCACGCCCAACTGTTTATCGGCTGGGAATCCATGTTGTTGCAATAAGTCAAGATTGCGTCCACGGGTGAAGTCTAAACTGATGCCAGCGACAGGCAATTCCATTACCCACGGATAAGCCGCTCCCAGATCATCAAAATAGGTGACGAGCTGAATGGGTACTCCGATTTGAGCAAGCTGGGTGTAAGTGCTTGCGATCGCCTCTCTCAGATCTGCTGCACTGCTGGTGACGAGAATCGGCTCATGAACCTGCACTTCTGTGATGCCCAGTGCTTTAAGTTGAGTGAATAAATCACGATAAAGCGGCAATAGCTTTTCGAGATGGGTTGTCAGCTCACCTTCCAAACGGCTTAAACGCAATAGGGTGACAGGGCTGAGGATAATTGGCACAGTTCGCTCACCGAGAAAGTCTTTTGCCCGCTGTACCCTTGCCAAAAAATCTACAAAGTTTGCCTCTGGTTGGGCATCAGCCGCAATTTCGGGCACCAGATAGTGATAGTTGGTATCAAACCACTTGGTCATTTCCAGCGCCGGAACCCCATCTTTGCCGCGTGCCATTGCAAAATATTGATCGAGTCCAGCCAGATGACGAAAGCGATCAGGAATTAGCCCCAAACGAACACTCCAATCCAGTACAGGGTCATAAAGGGTGGTGTCACCGATGCCAATGCGATCGATCCCGGCTTCGAGTTGTGTTTTCCAGTTTGCAAATTCAACCTCTTGAACCGTTTGCAGCAAGGTTTCGGCATCAGATTTACGGCTCCAAAAGGCTTCTAATGCCTTTTTAACCTCACGATTTCTACCAATGCGGGGATACCCCAGCGTTGCAGTTGGAATAGTCATAGCTGTAGCGTTCTAAATTTTGTGGATAAGCATAGAAGATTAGCTGTTCCCGATTTGGAAACAGCCCATAACCAGACGTAGCGAGGACATTAGCTACAACTGCCAAATGCAACATCAGCCACCTTTGATCAGGTAGCCTTACTAAATGTCAATCGCGCGTTCAATTCAAATCGTCAACTCAGAACGCTACAACCTTAAAATTCCAACAAAAGTCGATCGCGCCGCGTCTCGTAGAAAATCGCAAAAACTTGAAGTTTTCATCATCCGTACCTCGCAGATGTTTATGTAACGGGTTTACGAATCGGCGGGCATCCTGACTCAGAGAGTTGCGCCTCTCCTCACAGTTGCGGGACAGCGGCAGATTCGCACTGCACTTTCCCCCTTGCGTCTGATGGCTGTTCCCCATCAAAACCGACTTGACCCTAAAGATAACACAGTTGACGCGCAGTGCAGCAGCTTCACCCTGCATTTCTTCATAGGCAAATTGCTGAACCACTTCAAGATATAGCGCCTTTCTAAAATTGCTTGCGCTATCCGTAGAGTAAAGATGATCCGATTTGATTTTTTTGTTTTATACTGAGTCGAACATTAAGCGTCATCTTTGCGCGGGTGCGCTTTGCTCTGATTCAGCTTTTCAAGAATTTTTTATTTCTGAATATCTACAGGATTAAGTTCGATCGCCTTCAGTGAGGCACAGCCGATCGAGTCTCTGAATAGCCGATCTCATCTGTGCGATTCTGCAGATCAGATCCGTCAAAGGCGGAATCACTAACTTTGTAACCTGCTTCAATGCTTTTCTCCTGCCAGTCTTCTCATTCAACAACGATCTACTATGCAAATCCTATCGACTGCTGAACCTATACCTTCAGCGGGGCTTAGCCCAACCGCAAGCCATATTCAGGTGATTCGGCGCAACGGTTCGCTAACGCCGCTTGATGTGACAAAAATTCGGACTGTGGTGAATTGGGCGTGTCGAGGACTGTCGGCAAATCCGATCACTCTGGAAGCCAGCCTGACAACTCGGTTGCACTCTGGTATTACTACACGGGAGATTCAAGATAATTTGATTCGCTGTGCGTTAGAACTGTGCAGCCCGGATGAACCAGATTGGCGCTATGTGGCAGGGCGATTGCACATCTGGAGTTTATGGAAAGATACCCAGGTGAGCCGGGGCTATCAATATGGTGATTATGCCCAGACGGTACAGGCAAAAGTCCGGGACGGACAGTACGATCGCCGCATTCTAGAGTACACACTCGCTGAGCTAGAACTTGCCAATCAATGGATTAATCCTGATTGGGACATCGACTATGACTATGCGGGGGCAGTCCTCCTGACGCAGCGGTATCTGTTGGTGGACGAGTTGCCGCAGGAAGCTCTCCTGACTTGTGCGCTCCTCTTAGCGTCAGTAGAAGCGCCAGAGCAACGGTTGGTTTGGGCAAAGCAGTTTTATGAAGCCCTCGCCTGTCGCAAACTTTCATTAGCAACGCCGATCCTGGCAAATTTGCGGCAGCCCAATGGCTCTCTGGCAAGCTGTTTCATCACCGCAATGGATGACAACCTGGAAAGCATTTTTGCAGGCATTCACGATGCCGCTCGCATTTCTAAGAATGGAGGCGGGGTGGGGGTGAATCTGTCCCGCATTCGCGCCACAGGTAGTTGGGTGATGGGCAAAGCCAATGCGTCAGGCGGGGTAGTTCCCTGGGTAAAACTGCTCAATGATACGGCGATCGCTGTCAATCAGGGAGGACGTAGAGCCGGAGCGATTACAGTCAGCCTGGATGTATGGCATTTGGATTTACCGGAATTTCTGGAAATGCAAACCGAGAATGGCGACCAGCGCCGCAAAGCCTATGATGTGTTTCCACAACTGGTCGTTAGCGATGAGTTTATGCGTCGAGTGGAAGCAGATACGGACTGGACGCTGGTTGATCCCTATGAAGTGCGAACCCAACTCGGCATTGAACTCGCAGAACTCTGGGGTGAAGCATTTGAGGAGGCTTTCAACCAAATCGAAGCCAGTTTAGATGAATCCATTACGCTTTACAAACGGGTCAATGCACGTCTTTTGTTCAAACAGGTAATGCGAACCCAACTGGAAACGGGAATGCCCTATCTGTGGTTTAAGGACACCGTGAATCGTGCCAATCCTAACCCGCACCAGGGCTACATTCCAGGTGGTAATCTCTGTCAGGAATCCTGGTCAAATGTGAAACCGGGCGAAGAAGCGCATACCTGCAACCTGGTGAGCCTTAACCTTGCCAATTTAGACGATGATGAAGGCTCGTCTATCTGTCAAATTGCAGTACGGATTCTGGACAACACGATCGACCTGACGACACCTCCCTTTGCTGCCAGTGCTACCCATAACAGCAAATATCGCACGATCGGGGTGGGTTGTATGGGATTAGCCGATTGGCTTGCCAAACGACACCTCTCTTACACCCATCTGCAAGAGATTAGCGATCTGTTTGAAGAAATTGGCTACTATTGCACGGCAGCATCGATGGAACTGGCAAAGGAACGAGGCGCGTATCCTGCCTTTGCTGGCAGTGAGTGGAGTAAAGGGCATCTGGTGGGGGCAAAGCCGGTTGAGTGGTTTGAGAAAAACGCGAGCAACCCTCAGCGATGGATACAACTATCCAGAGACATTCAACAACATGGGATTCGCAATGCTCACATCACGGCGATCGCACCCAATACCTCTTCTTCGCTGGTGCAGGGCTGTACTGCCAGTGTGTTGCCCGTTTATAGCAAATTCTTCTACGAGAAATGGGCAAAGGGAACGGTGCCGATCGCACCCCCTTACATCCGCGATCATTTCTGGTTTTACGCGGAGAATAAAACGCTGGATCAGCAAAAGGTGATTCACGCGATCGCCACCATGCAGCAGTGGATCGATACGGGCATTTCAATGGAACTGTTGTTTAACCTGAATGCAGGCGTGTACTTTCCTGACGAACTCGATCGCTGCCTGACTGCAAAGGATATTTTTGCCACGTTGATCCTGGCTTGGAAACTGGGATGTAAGGCAATTTACTACATTCGCACAGTTCAGAAAGACAGTTTCAAGGAAGCGAATGACGGCTGTGTGGCTTGTGCCAATTAACGAACATTACAGGATGAACTGACAATGATTTCAAGTCAATCAACTCGCCCGTTTTCATTTGACACATTCAATCGGATGCCGATTAATCCCGTTTTTAATCCCAACGGCAGGGACGATACTGGACATCGCACGATCTGGTTTGGCGAAACCACCAACCTGATGCAGTTGAATGATGTGCGTTACGGTTGGGCCGTGGGACTTTATCGCCAGATGCGAGAAAACTTCTGGATTCCCGAAAAAATTGACATCACCCAGGATGTTACCGACTATGCCAACCTCACTCCTGCCGAACGCCGCGCCTTTGATGGCATCCTCAGTTACCTGACCTTTCTCGATTCAGTGCAAACCTGTAATGTGCCTCACATTAAAAGCAGCGTAACGGCACCCGAAGTATCACTCTGTTTAGCGGAACAAATTTCACAAGAAGCGATGCACAATCAGTCCTATCAGTACCTGATTGAAACTGTGATTCCCAGCGATCGCCGTTCAGTTGTCTACGAATTTTGGCGCAGCGATCGTGTTCTCAAGCAACGCTGTGAATTCATTGCCGGACTCTATCAAACCTATGTGGATCATCCGACTCCAGAACATTATTTTGTTTCACTACTGGCAGATTATTTGCTAGAAGGATTGTATTTCTACAACGGGTTTATCTTTTTCTACAACCTCTCTTCCCGTATGTTGATGTCGGGGAGTGCCGATATTTTCAGAATGATTAACCGAGATGAACTTTCCCATGTGCGGCTCTATCAAAAATTAATTCCAGAAGCGATGCAGGTTTTCCCGTATAGCCTGGAGCAAATCTATGAAATGTTTGCCCTGGCTGTAGAACACGAAGTGAAGTGGAGCAATCACATTGTGGGCGATGACATTCTGGGCATCACGACCACCAGCACTGAACAGTACACCAAATATCTAGCCAATCAGCGGTTGAAGGCGATCGGCTTAGAGCCGCTGTTTCCAGAGATGAACTACAAGAAAAGTCCCTATGCTCATCTGGAGCGGTTTTCGGATACGAAGAAAGAGGCAAATACAAAAGCCAACTTCTTTGAAGCCAGTGTCACCAGCTATGTCATGTCCTCCAGCCTGGAAGGGTGGGATGATTTTTAGGAGACTTGCTGCTGCGTCACGGGTGGATAAAGATGGTGCATCACCTTTTTACCCTTCCCCAGATGAGAATCGACAATCTGTTTCGCCACCTCTGGAGTGACGCGGGTATACCAGGTTCGCTCACGTAGTGCTTCAGAACGCGGGTCGCCAGAGTAAAACACCACTGGTCCCAACTTGCAAACTTCCAGGCAACCTGCATTCATCACCGTCACATCCAGTCCAGCTTCCTCAACGGCTTGTTGGAGGGCTTCATAAGTGGGTTGCCAGTTGCGCGAGGGGTAGCAGCGACTGGAACGACAAACCGAGATGTAGGGACGCTTCAAGGGATTATGGTCAAACGGAATGGGACGATCGCCCAGCACATAAATCTGACGCAATTCCTCATATAAACTCAGCTTGTCGAGTTGGGGTTTGCCTTCCGGTAATAAGTCTTCATCTGCTCCCAAGAACGGATTGGGCAGAAACAGATTCATCATCTTTTCGCCCGCTCCATTCCAGAATTGAATGCCCCAACTCCGAGGTTCACCCCGCTCATTCAAGCGACGATACAGCGATGCTCGGTGGATCAACCGCTGCTGCCGAAGCTCCGGTGGCGTTTTGCAAAGGGGACCGCCCAAATGCTCTTCCACACACAGATGTAGATGCCATGCTTCGGTGACGACAGTGAGGTAGCCATCGTAGAGAATACAAATCTTCGGCGGCTGCGTAAATTCCAGCTCTAGAACACTGCCTTCCACCACATGACCCACTTGAGTCTCTTGCCAACGCTCTTGAAACAGAGTGTAGAGCAATGGACCGACGACATCGATCGTGCAAGGAAAGTCTTCATATTCAATGCTCTGCCCCGCATAGACAGGTTCTGTGCTGCGACGGTTGAGCGGGGTAATCCAGCGGGAGAATTCACTCATGGGATTGATCACAGTCTTCAGGTCAACGAGAAGTACGCTGTAGAATTCGCTGGTGGTTTAACACCAGAACGGTGTAGAAGGCAAAGAGGGCGATCGCCCAAATGCTGTCTCGCACAAACATTCGCAGGAACACATCAACCGTAAGACCATGCATGCCGACCCATTGATTGACCAGTAGAGTGCCGCTCTGATAGGCGGCAAATCCCAGCAACAGCGATATTCCTAACCACAAGCCCTGTCCTGCCCAACTCCGGCGGCTAAACGGTTGCGGCGTTGAGGCGATTAATACCACAGCAATCGTTCCTAGCAGATAGAAATGAACATTAACAATGATCGGCGGGAATTCTGACTCAGAGTTTTTGCTAAAAGTTCAGCAATCTCCTTACATCTTCGGGACAGCGGCAGATTCACGCTGCACTTCCCCCTTACGTCTGACGGCTGCTCCCCATCAGAACCGATGTCTCACCAAAGAATAGCATGGCGTGAGGAGAGCCGCACATTGTGAATCAAGCAGTTGAGCATACTTAATGTTGCGTAAGGTAACAACGAGGTTGAGTATTCCAACTTGCAGTGATACGCTCCTACTGTGTTTGATCGGCTCTGGTGGGGAACAGCCACCGGAAGTAAATGGGGAAAGAGTAGTGCAAAGCTGCCGCTGTCCCGCAACTGTGATGAGAGTTTGTCCTCTCTAAGTCAGGATGCCCGCCGATGTCAAAATCCATGTTGGATAAACCAGTCTGCGAGGCTACAGACGGACATGAAATTGCGTCTAGTGTTGCGCCTTGCCATCATGGCAGGGCTAAGTTGCTATTTAATCGTTGGTTCGCCCGCGCCTGCCCAAGCGATGCACATTATGGAAGGGTTCTTACCTGTACAATGGGCGGTATTTTGGTGGGTGGTGTCGTTGCCGTTCTTTCTTGTGGGACTGCGATCGCTGACTCGCATTACCAAACAAAATCCTGAGTTAAAGCCACTGATAGCGTTAGCAGGCGCATTTACCTTTGTCCTATCTGCTCTAAAAATTCCTTCAGTAACAGGCAGTTGTTCACACCCTACGGGGACAGGCTTAGGAGCGATTCTGTTTGGTCCTTCGGTGATGACGGTGTTAGGTGCTCTGGTATTGTTTTTTCAAGCATTGTTACTAGCCCACGGTGGCTTAACAACCCTCGGTGCCAATATGTTTTCGATGGCGATCGTTGGTCCATATGTAGCATATGGTATCTATCATCTGATCTTAAAAACAGGGCATCAAAAGGTCGCCATTTTTCTGGCTGCTGCCTTAGCAGATTTGTTTACCTATGTCACCACTTCAATTCAGCTTGCTCTGGCATTTCCTGCTGCTCAGGGTGGTTTTATGGCGGCATTCCTTAAGTTTGCTGGGATTTTTGCTGTGACACAAGTTCCCCTCGCAATTACTGAAGGATTGCTGACGGTGCTGGTATGGAATTGGCTGCAATCTTATGCTCGCCCGGATCTAGAAACCCTGAAAGTATTGAAGCAGGAAGCCTAAAATCATGAGCAAACAACCGACGAAATACGAGAACTGGCTGTTGATCATCGCAGTTCTAGCGCTGGCAGTGCTGCCTTTGATCTTTGTCAAGGGTGAATATGGGGGTGCCGATGGACAGGCTGAAGCCGCGATTGGGGAAATTCAACCCGGATACGAACCCTGGTTTAAGCCCTTGTATGAGCCACCGAGTGGGGAAGTAGAAAGCCTTTTATTTGCTTCCCAAGCGGCATTGGGAGCGGGGGTGATTGGCTATGTCATCGGGCTGTATCGCGGCAGCAGTAAGCGACAGGAACAGGAGAAAGAGTGATTGCATCATCATCTTGATGTTTACACTTACGCAAATCGCCTGCGGCAGATTTCGCCACAACAAAAGCTGTTATTTGCGATCGCAGTGCTTGTCATTGCCCTGATCACTCATCCCATTCCACAACTGCTGATTGCGGTTTGGTTAGGCATATGGACTGTAGGGTATGCTCGCATCCCTGCAAGGGTTTACCTGAGTGTTTTGATGGTTGCTGGACTGTTTTTGCTGACGAGCATTCCTGCGTTAGTAGTGAGCGTTGTTGCAGTCGATCAGATCGCATCCATTCAACCCGATCCAGTTGCCGGTATCACGTTTGGCAATGGATATTTCTTTGTTAGCCGAGACGGGCTGATTCGAGCCTTCCAAATTGGCATGCGATCGCTTGCCTGTACGTCCTGCCTGCTGTTTTTACTATTTACCATTCCGTTTACCGATCTGTTGCAGGTACTACGACAGTGGCGTGTGCCGATACTGCTGACTGAACTGTTACTGCTGATGTATCGATTTATCTTCTTGTTTTTAGACGTGGTGACTGAACTGCAACTAGCCCAAAGGGCTAGAGGTGGCTATCGTACCCGTCAGCGTTGGATGTATAGTGTGGGGCTATTGGTGAGCCAATTATTGGTGCGATCGCTGCAACATTACCATCATTTTTCTCTTGCACTAGCATCTCGTGGTTTTAATGGGAACTTTCAAGTTTATTCCAACGTGTCTTACCGCTACTCTAAACGATATGCGATTGAATCTTTGATTGGATGTGTTGGCTTAGTGATTTTGAATTTTGGCTTTTAGATTTTGGATTGTAGATTCCTCTTTGCCCCTTGACTCCCCCACCTCTCCATGTGCTCCACTCTCCTCGAATTTCAAGCCGTTTCCTACACTTATCCTGGTACAATCCAGCCTGCTATCCAGGACCTCAACTTAACGATCTTCGCAGGGCAGAAGACGGTCATTTTAGGACACAACGGCTGTGGCAAATCAACGTTGCTATTTCTGGCAGATGGGTTATACCGCTGTAGTTCTGGTATGATTTCCTGGAAAGGTGAGCCCCTCCAGTATCGTGCATCTGTTCTGAATCAGTGGCGGCAACGAATTGGTTTAGCATTTCAAGATCCAGAGCAACAACTGGTGGCTGCGACCGTTGCTGAAGATATTTCCTACGGACTTTGCAATCTATCATTATCCAAAGCCGAGGTTACCCAACGTCTGCATCAAACCCTGCTCGATTTTTCCCTCCAGGATCTCGCCGATCGCCCCCTCCATCACCTCAGCCTGGGGCAAAAGCGACGGGTGGCACTGGCGGGTGTGATGGCATTAAAACCAGAATTGCTGTTGCTGGATGAACCCACTGCCTTTCTGGATCGCCTGCAAACCCTTCATTTGTTTAAAGAACTCGATCGCATCCATGACGCTGGCACGACTATTGTGATGGCAACCCACGATCTCGATCTTGCCTATCGCTGGGCAGATTGGGTGATTGTGCTAGATGAAGGACGATTGGTGCTATCCGAGCAAGCCCAGCAGGTTTTCACGCAGGTGGATGTCCTGAACCAGTTACAACTGGGTATACCCACCCTTCTAGAATGCTGGTATGCACTTCCGGCAACATGGCGCGATCTGAGATCGCCCCCCAAAACGATTGCGGAGTTGCGATCTTACGGTCTGAACCGTTTTACGGTATGACTCAGAAAGGCTCCAACGGAGAACTTGTTCATTCTCTCCTTTTATCAAAGAGGTCAAAATGCAGGAATCGACCTATCCCATTGCAACTCCAAAGTCTAGCCGCTGGTCGGTTGTTTGGAGTGCCGTTGCCCAACATCGTCTCTGGATCGTGCTGCTAACGGCGATTGGCAGTTTGAGTAGCGTCATCTATGCCCATGCTCCCCTGGTTGCCTTTGGGGCGATCGCCGGAACCACCTTGCGTCCCAAACGCGCTTTCGGTGCAGCGATCGCCATCTGGCTGGCAAATCAGTTATATGGGTTTGGGTTGCGCCACTACCCTCAAACGGCAGAATCAATGATCTGGGGATTGGTGATGGGACTGGGAACGGTAATGGTCACCGCGATCTCTGCCCTGCGCCCCACCTTCAGCCAAATGACTCGCAAAGGACACAGGATCTGGGTAGCGATCGCCCTTCTGACTGGATTCGTGGTTTTTGAAGGCTTGGTTTTATCGCTGGGGTTTCTGCTGACCGGAAGCCATGTTTTTACCTGGGCAATTCTGGGTCGCCTTCTGATGAAAGAGGTGCTGTGGGGATTTGGGCTAACTTTGATTCATTTCGGCTTTGCCCAATTTCTGACGGCTAGAGGTGATATTAGACCCTGACTTGAATAAGATCTGAACCACCATTCAGATGGGAATGATTCTCGCTATCATAAAGGGATAGCTGAGAATGGATTTACGATGACTGGTTCTTCTTCCCGAAAGCAAACGGTTTCTCCGGTTGAAGCACCTGGATGTGGTGAAACCCTGGTTCATCTCGACACGGTGCGGCAGTTACAGGGAGACGTGTTGGCGACGGATAAAGCTCAGCGCATGGCAGAGTTTTTTGGCGTCCTCTCTGATCCACATCGGTTGAAATTGCTTTCAGCACTGGCTCAACGGGAACTCTGTGTTTGCGACTTAGCGGCGATTGTCAAAATGGGTGAATCGGCAGTCTCCCATCAGTTGCGTGTGTTGCGATCGCAGCGGTTGGTGAAATACCGTCGCAAGGGGCGCAATGTTTACTACAGTTTGGCAGATGACCATATCATTGCTCTCTATCGAGAAGTGGCTGAGCATTTGGATGAAGGCTAGCATCTCCCGATAGTCATCTGAACTCATCCACCGATCACAATCCGCTTACTACGGGATATAATCTCCGTTATCTGAACAATCTTTCAGATGTTCATGTTTATCCCGAAGCGGTATTCCTATGGCAGAACCCCATCTCCACAACGATTGCTGCGGTCACAGTCATCCCCACAATCACGACGAACCGCATCACCATCCGCAGCCCGTTCCTGATTCAGTCGCGGCTCATGACCCCTGTTGCGGGAGTGAACCCGTTGTCGCGGCTCCTATCACTGCCACTCAGCATCAGGATGGGTGCTGTGGACATGATCACGGTCATAGCCATGATCATGGGGCAGATGGGTTCAGTTTGAGACGAGAGCTACGACCGATTGCCATTGCCGCGCCTCTGTTTCTGGCTGGGTTAATCTTTCACAATGCTCTGCATGGCACACCCTTTTCCATCGCCGAATATGCGGTTTTGATTCCGGCGTATCTGACTAGCGGTTGGGGGGTATTGACCACTGCCGGACGAAATATTGTGCGGGGACGCATCTTTGACGAAAACTTTCTGATGACCATTGCTACTCTGGGCGCGATCGCCATCCACGAACTGCCAGAAGCTGTGGGTGTGATGCTGTTTTACCAGGTTGGGGAATTGGTTCAGGGCTATGCGGTAGGGCGATCGCGCCGTTCGATTCGAGCGTTGCTGGAGGTACGACCCGATACTGCCAACTTGAAGGTGAATGGGGACGTGCGATCGGTGTCACCAGAAACAGTGGCGATCGGGGATCTGGTATTGGTGCGTCCGGGGGAAAAAGTGCCCCTGGATGGCGAGATTCTGGAGGGCAAGTCTCAAGTCAATACCGCTGCCCTGACAGGAGAATCTGTGCCCCGCACATTGCGAGTTGGAGATTGGGTTCTGGCAGGTATGGTGAATCAGTCGGGAGCATTGACCATCCGTGTCACCAGGCGGTTTGCCGACTCCTCGATCGCCCGTATTCTGGAACTGGTGGAAAACGCCCGCAGTCGCAAAGCCGATACCGAAAAATTCATCACCCGCTTTGCCCGTTACTATACGCCCGTGGTGGTGTTCCTATCGCTGGCGATCGCCCTGCTGCCGCCGTTGCTGATTCCCGGTGCGACTGCCGCCACCTGGACATACCGGGCACTGGTCCTGCTGGTGATTTCCTGCCCCTGTGGACTGGTGATCAGCATTCCCCTCAGCTATTTTGGCGGAATTGGGGGAGCCGCCAGACGGGGCATTCTGGTCAAGGGTTCCACCTTTTTAGATGCGCTAACTCAAGTAAAAACGGTGGTGTTTGACAAAACGGGCACCCTGACGCAAGGCAATTTCCAGGTGACGGATGTGATTCCCTATAACGGTTTCAGTCCCCAACAATTATTGGAACTGGCAGCCCAGGCTGGCTCACAGTCTAATCATCCGGTGGCGCAATCGATTCGAGATGCCCACGGCAAACATGTGGATGGAGCAAATTTGCAGAATTACGAGGAAATTGCTGGACATGGCATTCGCGCGACAGTGAATGGACGCACCGTACTGTCAGGAAACGATCGCTTGCTACATCGGGAAGCGATTCCCCATGATGTTTGTGTGGTAGAGGGGACAGTGGCGCACCTGGCGGTGGATGGGGAGTACAGTGGGCGCATTCTGATTGCGGATGAACTGAAAGCGGATGCGATCACCGCAATACAAGCGTTGCATTGGGAGCAGATCCAAACCGTCATGCTGACGGGGGATAACCAATCTGTAGCAGATGCGATCGCCCGTCAACTCGGCATCGATCGCTATCAGGCAGAACTGCTACCAGAAGAGAAACTAACGGCGCTGGAATCTCTGATGGCATCGGTGAACTCAACCCATCACAAGATTGCCTTTGTCGGTGATGGCATCAATGACGCGCCCGTGATTGCCCGTGCTGATGTAGGTATTGCGATGGGTGGTTTGGGTGCAGATGCGGCGATCGAAACGGCAGATGTGGTG
Source organism: Pantanalinema rosaneae CENA516 (assembly GCF_050753385.1). Taxonomy (NCBI): domain Bacteria; kingdom Bacillati; phylum Cyanobacteriota; class Cyanophyceae; order Leptolyngbyales; family Leptolyngbyaceae; genus Pantanalinema; species Pantanalinema rosaneae. The sequence continues at coordinate 46,545 of NZ_JBLZFZ010000003.1, read as the reverse complement.
ATCATGACCGATGCTCCGTCTAAAGTGGCGGAAGCTATTGTGATCGCCCGCCGTACTTTGCGGATTGTCTGGCAAAACATCATCCTGGCGCTGACTGTTAAAGGTATCTTTATTGCGCTGGGGGCGATCGGGTTGGCAACGTTATGGGAAGCGGTGTTTGCCGATGTGGGGGTAGCATTGCTGGCGGTGCTCAATGCCAGTCGGGTGTTAGCTAAGGGCGATTGCTGAAATGTATAGCGATCGCGGTTTTACTGAGGCTCTCCGCCCAGACTTGCAGACCTTGGATCAGTCGATTAAAGCGACCTGACGGCGTATTAGCGTTAACCGTCCTACCAGGTTCGGCTAATACGACAGAATTTTTATGTCAAGATCATTGCAATATTTATTTACATTAAGCTACACTTTGTTACATAAGGTTAAGCAAAAGGAAACAGCATCATGGTTCGTGGACAGGTCATGGAAGAAGGTGGACGCGCAAATGTCTATGCCGTCGAACCCAAGATGTATGTCGATGACACCCAGAAGTTCGGCTTCAATGAATATGCTGAAAAGCTGAACGGACGGCTGGCAATGATTGGTTTTGTCTCTGCACTGATTCTGGAAGTGGCCACTGGGCATGGTGTGATTGGCTGGTTGACAGGACTGTAGGGTATTCCTGCCTAGACAAGTTTGTTATGTAGTAAACGCGACGCAATTTGGAGAGAATTCTCATGAAAACTGACTTCGACTTCCCCAACAAGTACCTGATCGGTCCCGTTGTATTCAGACCGGACTTTAACGCTCAATCTGAAGTTATCAACGCAAATCAAGCCTGGTCACTGTTTTTCACGGCTGGCAAAGAAGATAAGGTTCTTGGCTTTAATGCAGAGGCAGGTCGCTTTTTCACAAATTTACTGCTGGCTGTGGGTGCAGCAGGTGTTCTGTGGGTAGCGTTGTTTAATAGCGTCGGGTAGGTGGTTTGTCACTCCTGCTACGCCTCTCAAAACTTCCCTGAAGTCCCAGTTGGTTCGCCTGCTGGGGCTTCAATCTTGGCTAAATATATCGTTGATTTGAACAGCGAATCAGGGGATGGCTTCTACCGAGAATAGCGACTCTTCGGAAGCATTCATTACGGCATCGTAGCGTTGTCGTCCAGTGGCGTCCTGGTTCCAGGCATCCAATTGCGTTCTGGTAGTTGCTGGAATGGTGTAACGGAGCATCTTTCCAGTTTTGCGATCGCGGATTTCAGCCATCCCAAAGGTTCCGGTTGGGCTGGCAGTGGTGGCTACTCGCAACAAGTTTTGCCCAGGTGTTGAAATCGTTGCAATCATAATGCCATCTGCAACACAGGGACAGGGTGCGATTATTCCGCTGTAATAGGTCACGTCCAGTGTGCGAGGGTTTGCGTTCAAGCGCTGCATGGCATCCAAACCGATACGAATTCCTAGAGCGATGTAGGAGCCAAATCCACCGTGTACTCGCCGCCCCAGTTCTACCCACTGCTCGGGTGTTTCGGTCGAACGAGTTTGCTGAAGCGTAAGTTGTTGATGGTCATTCAGTAACGCAGATTTGTTCTGGGTAAAATCGTGCAGTATGCCATTTGCCGCAACCGCGATCAGACTTCCGTCGAAACCCAAAACCCCACACAGTATGGCGACCCAACCCAGAGTATGCATGCTCTTAATCATTTTATAATCCTCAAATGCCCCTTGCTGGGATAGTCAAGCCGGATGCGGTCTGTTAGATTATGCCGAAGTGCAAAATCTCAAGCAATCGGGTCAAATCATCTACATGAGAGCAGACGAGCTTTTAGAACGCTATCGACGGGGCGAGCGTGACTTTCGAGGAGTCAATCTACGTGGTATTTATCTTAGAGATGTCCGGATGCGGGATGTTGATTTAGACTGCGCCGATTTGCGTGGTGCATCTCTAATGAGCGTTGATTTCAGTGGTGCGAACTTGCATCGAGCGGATTTAAGTGGCGCATTCTTAATTCACTCTAACCTCAGTTCTGCTAACTTAACGCAAGCAAATTTGACAAAGTCATTTCTGATTCTGGCGAACTTGCACGACAGTTGTTTAACTGAGGCAAATTTGAGTCAAGCCAATTTGACGAAAGCCAATCTTTCTGAGGTGACTGGGTTTGACGAAGCCTTTTTGGATCGCACCATTTTGGCAGGAGCCTTACTGCCGCCGCGATCTCCGCGTCAATGGCGGGCTTTCGCCTTGCATATGGGTTTTGCTACCTGATCCTGTCATCCACTCCAACTCAAGATTCTCGAACTTTTGGGCAACTCTCTGCTTGAGCTTGAGCCATTGGGCAGCGATCGCGCAAACAGGGTTGATAGTAGGCCGCTTCTTGTTCTAACGGCGGGGGGATCTGACCAAACACCATTTCACAACTATAATCTTCAAAATCAGGAACCATTGTGAGGGGAATGCCGAAATCGCGCGTGAAAAAATCTTGTGTTGGTAACTTGCACATATTGATGCACATTCCTACACAATTACTACTTTCTAAATAGCGACATTTCTTAATGTGAACTCCACTTTTCTGTTTTATGAGTTCTCCTTTGTTTCCAAAGATCTCAACCTCTTTCACTTCGCAGGGGCCAACTAGCCACTCAAATAATTTGGTTGCAAACCAGGCATTTAATTCGCAAACCAAGCGAGTTGGAGAAAAGGAAGCCCGAACGATAGCTAAGACTGGCGCAGGCACTAGCGATTTTAAAATGACAGCAACCACTGCTTGCTGTTCGTGAGCATTACGCCTTAGCATAATTTGCTTCGATAAATCGACAAGACCCTCATAGCCCTTCAGCTTTGTTCGTTTGCCAACCGCTTGAGCCATTTTGTGAGAAAACAACCAGATGAATAACTTATCAAATAAATTATCTCGATAGACTGTACTTTCTATGCGTTCCATAATCTCATTATGATGCATATCTGCGAGTGATTTTCAGGGTGAAATAATCTATATCTGAAAGCAGTGGCAGTTTAGAGATTACTTCGGCATCCAGGAATTGATGAATTGAGTGGCGATCTCATCCTGGGCAATCACCTGTCCCTGGCGGTCAAATAAGACAGTACCGACTGTGAGAGCGACGTTCCCGTACTTCTTCACATAAGCCTGTGCTCTCTGAGAAATGATCGTGGCTAATGCCTGAAACACCTTCCCTGCTAAATCGAGTGCAACTAAACTTTGATACGCCGCATCTGCCGTTTTGGATGCTAAAACAGCTTCTATCGTAGACAAGCTACCCCCCGTCCTGGCGACTGCGGCGCTGATAATTTCTAATTTGGCATCCGCGAGGTGACTGGAGGTATTGAAAATGCCCCCTGCCAGTTTCACCAATTTCCCCTGGTAGCCCAGCAGCAGTACAGATTCTGCACCACGTAAACCTGCTTCGATGAGCAATGCCCCAATCCAGTTACCCGTTTGGACAATAGCGGTTTCTGGAAACCCCATTTGTTGGGCAATGTGAATACCATGACTGCCAATACAAAAGACTAAATGCGTGTGAAATTTCACTTTTGTTTGCAGTATTTGACGTAAATCCTCCAGGTGATCTTCGGTGGAAAGGGGTTGGGAGATGCCGCTCGTTCCCAACAGTGACAGTCCTTCCAGAACACCAAAGGCTTCGTTAGAGGTGCGTTGAGCTAGTTGCCGACCTTCGGGCATAACAATGGCAACCGTGACGGTTTGATCGGCAGGAATCAACGGCAGCAGGTTCGCCTCAAATAAACGGCGAGCATACCGATAAATGGCTGGATCACCGGATGGCGTTTTGCCAATGCCCTCTCCGGCTTCTAGAATCAGCGGTTCTGCTTGGCGGGGCAAAAGTTTGACCCACGCCCAAATGGGGGTGTTGCGAGTCAGGTCTAAATTATCGCCAGGGTCGCTGATGGTGATTGCCAGAGCACTGTTGCTGTCTAGACGAGCGATTTGCTGGATGGGAATGATTGCTTCGTCGGGTAATAGATCCAGGGTGACGGTTTGCAGGGGTTCGGGGCGATCACCTTGAAGATAGACTAAGGCAGCTTTAGCGGCTGCGACAGCGAAAACGGGAAGGGTGTAACCGGAACGTGCCATTCGGTAAGAAAGGGAGTGAGGAAGTGAAGGGGTGAAGGGGTGAAGGAGTAAGCATCCATCTACCCCTTTTCCCCTTTACTCGATCATCGCACCAACCCGCCAAATGAACGATAGAATAGCTGGGCTAAAACTGAATGACTCTACCAGAGGTAAAGCTACGTACACTTCCATGGGGTACCTGAATGAGCAACTGTCCCTGGTCATCCAGTCCAATCGCTTGCCCTGCAATGGATTCTCCATTGAGTTCCAGGGTAATGGAGCGATCGCGTAGCCCATCACGACGATGTAATTCGGGAAACAAAGAAACAATCCCAGAAAACTGGGGTGAGTTGTATTTTTGAGCAATGATATCTCTGACCTGGGTCAAATAGTGGCGCAATCGCTCCAATAGAACCAGTTCCTCCGGTATCAGACTAGAAACCTGATGCAGACTAATCGCATTCCGAATCTGCTCTAGAGCCAGTCCAGCCTGAGCAAAGTCAACACAGCGATTGAGTCCAATACCCGCAACAATCTGCGTTTGCCCAGAGCTAGAAGTGGCTTCACATAAAATTCCGGCAACTTTACGTCCTGCAATCACTACATCATTGGGCCACTTCAGTTGCAATTTTCCCTGTTGGTCAGGGAGTAAATCCTCAATAGCGTAGATCGCCGCTAACCCAATAGCCAGAGGCAAGCCTGATAATTGAGGCGTTGGAAAATCAAGGACAAAGCTCGCAGTCAATACCCCGCTTGGAGAATGCCAGATACGTCCATGCTGTCCTCGCCCTGCGGTTTGACGACGGGTAAACACAACAGCACCATGATGTAGGCGATCGGCGTAGGTCAGTGCCCAGGTGTTTGTGCTGGGGCAACTGTCAACCCAATGCAGCCACCAGGGTAGATCGGTAGGATCAGGATCGCCAAAAGCAGGAAATTGAATGAGTGGGAGATTGTACATATCGGCAAAATACCAACTCCCCCAGTGCTTGAAAATGCCCCCGGTAGGGTTTAACAAAGTCAATGTCAAGATTGATTAACAGTGTGATGGAATATGCCTGGGGCGGGGATTGCATTGAAACCAGATTTGGTCAATTATGTGAGCAATCGGTTTACTCGACGTTCAACTAAAGTGCAATTCAATAAGAATATGCTTCTAGGGTTCCGATTTAGCTGGGGCTTCAGCTAAATGGCTGGTCCAAGAGAAGCAGCCAACCTGAGATCCTGACTTTCAAGGATGTTGCGTTGGTCACACGGAGGGAAAAAAGCCCGGGAGAGCCACACAGGTTTGCAAAGCTGTTGGTGATCCTGGGCTTTGCTGTTGGCGTTGGAGGTTGCTCTAACACCAGGAATGTGGGGTTTGGTTTCTGATTCCCAAACTGATTATCTAATCCTAATCGGAGGAGTTAATGGTGCAATCGTCTGTGCTGCCAAATGCTGGTTCATCCCATCCAGAGGTGCTCAATCCAGATCTAATTTTATTGAATGAAACGCTGCCAGGTGGCGCGTACTGGCATGGTGTCATCAAACGGGGAAATACCTTGCGTGTGACTGATTTAGAAGGATCTCAAGGCGTTTCACTGATTTGCTATAACGCAGACAGCCCAATCGAGCGGCTGAACGTTGCTGACACCGCCAAGATTCAGTTCAATGCCTTCTTAAAAAGAGGCATGGTGATTTATTCAGATATGGGGCGAGTGTTGTTCTCGATTACTGAAGACACTGCTGGACATCATGATCTCATCTGTGGATGTAGCAACGCCGCGAGTAACGCGACAAAATACGGCGAAGGTTCCTACAACAAATATGGAGAGAGTGATTACAACAACTCGCGCAACAATTTTTTAAAGGCATTAGGAAAACGAGGCTTAACTCGCAAAGATCTGATGCCTAACATCAATTTGTTTAGCTATGTAGCAGTCCATCCTAATGGTGATTTGGAATACCGCCCAGGCTATGAGAAGCCAGGAAGCTTCATTGATTTGCGGGCAGAAATGAATGTACTGGCGATCGTTTCTAATTGTCCGCATGTACTTCATCCTGATACGGTTTATAAGCCTAAGCCCATTCAACTCACCGTTTGGCAATCTCCTGCTCCTGCCCCCGATGATCTTTGCCGAACTGCTAATGAAGAAGTCATTCGCGGTTTCATCAACACTGATGCCCTGTTTGCTCAGGTTTAGTTTGCTCAGGTTTAAGGATTAGAAAACTATTGGAGGACAGAAACAATGGTTGCAGCACAATCGATTGACCGTGAACCCGCTACAGCAATTTATGATGAGGTTTTGCCTGCTCGTCAACCCTGGTCGCGAGTTGTGAAAAAAGGACAGACTCTTCGGATTATTGATCTGCAAGCGAATCAAGCCGTTGATACGTTGATTTATAACGCGCAGGATACCTCCGAGCGTTATAGCGCACCCGATACAGTCGTGCGTCAGGGGAATATCTTCATCACTACAGGTACTCAACTCATTTCTAATGAGGGAAACGTGATGATGACGGTAATCTATGATGATTGTGGCAGGCACGATACGCTGGGTGGTGCTTGTAGCATGGAGAGTAATTCTGTGCGCTATGGCTTGCACAAGAAACATTTGCACGCCTGTGTAGAGAACTATTTGCTAGAACTTAGCAAATATGAAATGAACAAGCGCGACTTGGTCAGTAATATCAACTTTTACATGAATGTTCCTGTGAGTGAGGATGGCACCTTAGAAATTGTAGACGGCATCTCTGAAGCAGGGAAAATGGTAGATTTGCAAGCTGAGATGGATGTGATGGTGTTGATCTCCAATTGCCCCCAAATTAATAATCCCTGTAATGCTTATAATCCTACGCCGATTCGGTTGATTATTTGGGATGCCGTGTAAGGGAATGGGGAGTGGGGAGTGGGGAGAAGACACCCGCTCCCTGTTCTCTTGTGTTCACTTTAGTGCCTGACTCTTTCCAGTCTTCTTTGAGAAGGTGTTCATGTTCAACAAAGTTCTCATTGCTAATCGGGGTGAAATTGCCTGTCGTGTGATTCGGACGCTCGATCTCCTGGGAGTTGCAACGGTTGCCGTTTATTCAGATGCAGATGCTCATACTCAACATGTTTCAATGGCAACCGAAGCGGTGTGTCTTGGTGCTGCCCCGGTGGCTGAAAGCTATCTCAGGTACGATCGCATTTTGGAGCTTACTCAGCGAACTGGAGCACAAGCCATTCATCCGGGTTATGGCTTTCTGAGTGAGAACATTGAGTTTGCAGAAGCCTGTGAGCAGGCAGGAATTGCGTTCATTGGTCCAACACCGAATCAAATTCGTCGGTTTGGTTTGAAACATACGGCTCGTGAATTAGCAGAACAAAATCAGGTGCCATTAGTTCCTGGGACAGGGTTATTAAAAAGCTTGGAGCAAGCACAACAGTTCGCCACAGAAATTACCTATCCGGTAATTCTCAAAAGCACGGCTGGTGGGGGTGGAATTGGGATGCAGGTCTGTTTTGATGCAACAGAATTAGCCGATGCGTTTGAGAAGGTGCAACGTTTAAGCCAAGCTAATTTTAAGCAAAGTGGGGTATTTCTAGAAAAATATATTCAAACGGCGCGACATATTGAAGTTCAAATTTTTGGGGATGGAAATGATCATGTGATTGCACTAGGGGAGCGTGATTGCTCGACTCAACGCCGCAATCAGAAAGTGATTGAGGAAACGCCTGCACCCGGAATCAGCGATGCATTGCGGCAGCAACTTTATGATTGTGCCGTGCGCTTAGGACAGGCAGTGAATTATCGATCGGCAGGTACGGTTGAATTTGTATTGGATGTGGCAACCCAACAGTTTTACTTTTTAGAGGTGAACACGCGCCTCCAGGTCGAACATGGGGTGACTGAAACGGTCAGCAGAATTGATCTGGTGGAGTGGATGGTGCGGCTGGCAGCAGGGGATTCTACATTCTTGGAGACCTACCATCATCAACCCCAGGGACATTCCATTCAAGTACGAATTTATGCCGAGGATGCCAACAAAAACTTTCAGCCCAGTTCTGGTCTTCTGAGTGCGGTTCATTTTCCAGAAACGGTTCGCTGCGATCGCTGGATTGAGACAGGAACAGAAGTGACACCCTTTTACGATCCCTTATTAGCAAAAGTAATTGTGCATGGAGAGAACCGGGAAGCGGCGATCGCTCACCTCCAATCGGCATTGCAAGCATCAGAAATTGCTGGAATTGAAACTAATCTGGAGTATTTGCGCCAGGTCATTCATAGTCCTGAATTTGCTCAAGGAACCGTCAGCACGCGCTACCTCAGCACCTTTGCATACAAGCCTCGCACGATCGATATTCTCGATGGTGGCACGTACACCACTATTCAAGACTATCCCGGACGGGTTGGCTATTGGGATATTGGTGTACCGCCATCAGGACCACTGGATCATCTGGCATTCCGTCTAGCAAATCGCATTTTAGGCAATGCTGAATCGGCTGCTGGGTTGGAATGTACGGTGATGGGTCCAACTTTACGCTTCAACTGTGACACGGTAATTTGCCTCACGGGTGCGGCGATGAAAGCCACCCTGAATAATCAACCTATCCCCTACTGGACAGCCGTTCCGGTTCAAGCAGGCAGTACTCTTAAACTCAACGCTATTCAAGGCTACGGCTACCGCACTTATCTTGCCATTCAACATGGCTTTGATGTCCCTGAATATTTAGGCAGCAGGGCAACATTTACGCTAGGTCAATTTGGCGGACATGCGGGACGAACTCTGAGAGCGGGTGATGTGCTGCGGTTAGGAACGGGGAACGGGGAATGGGGAGTGGGGAATGCAACATCGCTCTCGACTCCCGACTCTCTCCCGGTTGAGCTTATTCCGCACTACACAGACGAATGGGAGATTGGTGTTCTCTACGGGCCTCACGGCGCACCTGATTTTTTTACCGAAGCTGATATTGAGTTGCTTTTCTCAACCCGCTGGATCATTCACCACAATTCAGCCAGAACCGGCATTCGCCTCATTGGGCCTAAACCAGAGTGGGCACGATCGGATGGCGGTGAAGCAGGGTTACATCCCTCCAATATTCACGATAATGCTTATGCGATCGGCACCATTGACTTTACAGGCGATATGCCGATCATCCTGGCTCACGATGGTCCCAGTTTAGGTGGGTTTGTCTGCCCAGCGACGATTGTTCAAGCTGAACTGTGGAAAATTGGACAACTGAAACCTGGAGATACGGTTCGATTTTATTGCCTCACCCCTGAGATAGCCCTTCAGCAAGAACTAGAGCAAGATCGCCAGATTGAAACGTTGTCTCCGGCAGCAGTCGCTTCCCCTCCACCTTCCACCCTACTCCCCTCTCCCCATTCCCCCATCCTCCATCGCATCCCCCCCACTCCCATTCAACCTGCTGTCACCTATCGGCAAGCCGGAGATAAGTTCTTACTGGTTGAATATGGTTCCCTGGCGCTGGATTTGAATCTTCGGTTCCGCGCTCATGCGTTGATGGAGTGGTTGAGAGCAAATCACCTGCCGGGAATCGTTGATCTCACACCGGGAATTCGATCGCTCCAAATCCATTATGACAGTCGAGTTTTGCCAACTCAAGAATTGCTCAGTACCTTGATTGCAGCCGAATCTGAGCTACCTGATGTTGATGATATGGAAGTGCCCACTCGGATTGTGCATCTGCCGCTCTCTTGGGATGATGAATCGACCCAGTTAGCAATTCAGAAGTACATACAGTCGGTGCGATCGGATGCGCCTTGGTGTCCCAGTAATATCGAATTCATCCGCCGTATTAATGGATTAGACAGCATTGAACAAGTTCGAGACATTGTGTTTAATGCCAGCTATTTGGTGATGGGTTTAGGCGATGTTTACTTGGGCGCACCCGTTGCAACTCCCCTTGATCCGCGCCATCGTCTAGTCACGACAAAATACAACCCGGCTCGTACCTGGACTCCTGAAAATGCGGTGGGGATTGGCGGTGCTTATTTGTGCATCTATGGCATGGAAGGACCAGGAGGCTATCAGTTCGTAGGGCGAACGGTTCCCGTGTGGAATCGCTACAAGCAAACGGAGGATTTCCAACAACCCTGGCTACTACGTTTTTTTGATCAAATCCGCTTCTTTCCGGTTTCAGCCGCAGATCTGTTGCGCTATCGAGAAGATGTGATTCAGGGCAAAGTGAAGCTCGATATTCAGGAAGAGAAATTTAATCTAAGGCAGTATCACGAGTTTTTGGCGGCGAATGCCGATAGTATTGCCACATTCAGAGCGAAACAGCAGGCGGCATTTGCGGCGGAGCGCGATCGCTGGGTGGCTGCGGGAGAATTCACGCGCCAGGAAAATCTGGAAGACACGCAATCAGAAGCCGTCGATACTCCTGAAATTACTCTGCCGGATACAGTTGAAGCGGTGGTTGCCCATATTTCTGCTAATGTCTGGCAGGTGTTGGTACAATCGGGCGATCAGGTCGCTGAGGGCGATCGCCTGGTGATTCTCGAAGCAATGAAAATGGAAATTGTGGTGCTGGCGGAGAGTGCGGGCACAATTGCAGACATATTTTGTCAACCAGGGCAAACCATAATGGCAGGTCAACTTTTGGTCGCTATTCAACCAAATTAGAACGTAAAGAAGTTGAGCAGCGGAAGAAAAGGTAAATACAAACCTCATTTAACTCGACCATCGTTATGATTAGGAGCAGTCTCTTGGTTTGACGCTTATGACCTCTGTAGTCATCTCTCCAGTTCCAGTCCAAGCAGAAACGCCTGATGAGTGGATTGCGCTGGGACAAAGAATTCATGGTGGCTTTGGCAGTTACCTGGCGGTGGGAATTCGGATTGGATTAGATGCCAGAACTCGTTTAGGTGCTACCCCGCGTGAGTTGGATGTTACCTATCACACGGGAAAAGATGCCCCCTGCCCCTGTATGGTGGATGGCATCATGATTGCAACCGTTGCCTCCCCCGGACAAAACACGTTACGAGTTGTGTTTGACCAAGGTGGTTCAACGTTGTTTGGGGTTGCCATAATTCGTCATCGCAAGACTGGAGAAACTCTGCGATACAGTGTTCCAGCATCTACACGGTTGCGCTTGGATGAGTGGAATGAGGCTCATAATGAGCGTGGACGCTATGCTGCTGTGATGGCTGCACCTCAAGACTTCTTGTTTCAAGTCGAGCTGCAATCATCAAAATCAATTGGAGAGTAATGGTGACGACGATCGCGTATTTAGACTGCCCGGTTGGAATTGCCGGGGATATGTGCCTCGGCGCTTTAGTCAGTGCAGGAGTGCCCCTCGACTACCTCAACCAGGTTCTGTCTCAACTCAGCATTGACCAGGAGGTGAAGGTGTGGTCAGAACTGGTGCAACGGCATGGACAGGAGGCGCTGAAAGTTCATGTGGAACTGTTAGATCATCACTCAGATCATCTTGATAGTCACGACTCGGAATCACATGAGCATTCTGAGCATCATCACTTTCACTCTCATCATCGACACTTACCAGAGATTGAACAAATCATTCAAGCTTCAAACCTGCCTCAACGAGTGAAAGATTGGAGTTTGACGGTTTTTAGAAAACTGGCGATCGCCGAAGGGAGTGTTCACGGGATTCCGCTAGAACAGGTGCATTTCCATGAAGTTGGAGCACTGGATGCGATCGTGGATATTGTCGGAACCTGTGCCGGATTAGATTGGCTGGGAGTTGAGCAAGTCTTTTGTTCGCCGTTGCCAGTGGGTGGGGGCTTTGCTAATTGTGAACATGGAAAACTGCCTGTTCCTGTTCCAGCGGTGCTGAAGCTGTGGGAATTGCATCAAGTGCCTGTGTTTAGCAATGGAATTAAAAAGGAATTGGTCACACCGACTGGAGCCGCGATCGCCGTCGCCCTCAGCCAAGCCTTTGGTGATCCTCCCGCCATGACTTTAGAGAAAGTGGGCTTGGGAGCAGGATCACAGGATTTGGAATTGCCAAATTTAGTGAGACTTTGGTTAGGCAAGCGGGATGTTGCCCTGCGACATGGCTAACCCTAAACGAGTGCTGATTTTGGGTGGAACCGGGGATGCAACAGAACTAGCCGCTAGAGCTGCTGAAATACCAGAAGTGGAAGTCATTACTTCGTTAGCAGGTCGCACTCGGCAGCCCGTAGTGCCTTCCGAAAACACCCGGATCGGCGGATTTGGTGGAGTGGCAGGACTGATAGAGTATTTGCGAGAACAGCAGATTGATGTGCTGATAGATGCCACTCATCCCTTTGCGGCTCAAATTTCGTTTAATGCGGCTGATGCTGTCACTGCGCTTGGCATTCCCCATTTAATGCTGGTTCGTCCAGCCTGGGAACGAACAGAGGGCGATGCTTTCGGCACACTGCGTGACCGCTGGATTGAAGTGGACAGTCATGAAGCTGCCGCCGCCACCTTACCAGACCTTGCCCAGCGCATCTTTCTGACGATTGGGCGGCAGGAACTCGCTGCCTTTGCCCATCTGCAAGATCTCTGGTTCCTGATGCGAATGATTGATCCCCCTCTACCGGATGCGGCTGTCCCTCCCGGAAAACTCCTCCTGGAACGGGGACCGTTTTCACTGGATGATGAGCGATCGCTATTGCAACAGTACGAGATTGGGGCGATCGTCAGCAAAAACAGCGGCGGAAATGCCACCTATGCCAAGATTGTTGCGGCACGGGAGTTAGGAATTCCGGTTGTGATGATCCAGCGTCCACCCATTCCACCAGGAGACATCGTTGCAGATATAGAGAGTGCTCTGTCGTGGCTTAAAAACACGTTGTCGCGATTCGATAAATAGTCAGCTCATATGCCCCATCACCCGCTGCAACTAACCTCAAACTCAGATAGTGAACCTTTCACTTCATAGACTATATTTTCAGCCTCGTGGTTTATCCTTTTACCACAGCCCACTGTGTCACAGGTGCCATTGCCTTCCAGCCTAAAAATTTACCGACAGGTTCTGCCCGCTGAATGGCAATGCGGGTCAGGGTTCCGCCCAGCTTGCCTTGCCACTGAAAGAGCATGTGTTCGCTCTCGACTGTAACCGCATTGGCAACCAGGCGACCACCGGGACAAAGCGCTTTCCAGCAGGTGTTCAACAAATCTGGTGTGGTGAGTCCACCGCCAATGAAAATAGCATCCGGTTCTGGGAGATCTTTGAGCGCATCTGGGGCTGCTCCAACCACAATTTGCAGATGGGGAACGCCTAAAGCCGTTGCGTTATCGGCAATGTATTGCAGGCGCGTGGGGTGTTGTTCAATGGCGATCGCGCGACATCGGCGATCGCTGCGTAGCCATTCAATGGCGATCGAGCCACAGCCTGCACCGACATCCCATAACAGTTGTCCGGGTAATGGCGCAAGGGTAGATAGTGTGATCGCGCGAACTTCTCGTTTTGTTAATTGTCCGTCGTGGTGGTAGGCAGTGTCGGGAAGGCCGGGAAGGCGGTGGGCATGGGGAGTGGGGCATGGGGAGTGGGCGTGAATGGCAATGGTGTTGAGATCGGCAAGGTCGGTGATCGTCCAGTCGGAGGCAATGCTTTCAGTGATCCGTTCGTGGATGCCGCCCATGCGTTCTAGAACCATGATTTGACTGTCGCCATAGCTCTGTTGGGTTAGAAGTTGAGTGACCGTGCTGGGGGTAGTTTTGTCGGCACTGAGGATCAAAATTTTGGCACCAGGGTAAAGCACAGCGTTTAAGAGAGCCAGATCGCGCCCGCAGAGGCTGAGGGTTTCCACCTCGGTGAGCGACCAACCCAGACGGGCACAGGCGAGGCTAAAGGCAGAGGGAGCGGGAACAATCATCATTTCCGTGATGGGGATGTGGCGGCTCAGGGTCACGCCAATGCCGTAACACATCGGGTCACCGCTAGCCAGCACACAGATCGACTGCCCCCGACGCTGAGTGATCTGCTGTACCGAGTCTGCGATCGGGGAAGTCCAGAGCAGCTTTTCGCGTTTATCCTCTGAAGGTAATAGGGCGAGATGGCGTTCTCCACCGACGATCAGAGTGGCTTGAGCCAGGAGCGATCGCCCTACCGGACTGATTCCCTCCAGCCCATCCTCACCAATTCCCACAATCGATAGCCACTTTTGCATTGCCCCTCCTGGTCTTAAGAAAGATTTGAGAATTGAAGTTTTGCGCGGTCAATGTGATACGCTGCATTGGCTTGATGCTGGGAAAGTCCGGTGCGATTCCGGTACTGTGCCGCAACTGTAATGCGATTTTAGATTGGCGATTGTAGATTGAAACCATACGGTTCAATCCAAAATCCAAAATCTCAAGTCTAAAATCGATCAAGTCAGAATGCCAGTCTCAAGTACGTTCCGAATGAGCGTTATCTGAATCAACTCTCTGCGTCGCACGGAGGAGGCTACTGTGACTTGGCTGCTTGAACCGAATGTTTGCCCAGGATTGTTTTATGGCACTCCAGCCCAAGACGGATTCTTAATTCGGATTCGCACCCCTGGTGGGGGATTAAATTTTCAGCAAGGACAAGCGATCGCAACTCTGGTGGAACAATGGGGCAGTGCAGCGATCCAGGTGACAAATCGCGCCAACTTGCAAATTCGAGCCGTTCACACTGCCCCGACTGCCGAGGTTTTTCAGACCCTACAGACACTGGGGCTTGCGGCTCAAAATCCGAGCATTGATCATCTCCGCAATCTGATGACCAGCCCCACAGCGGGAATTGATTCACAAGAATTGACTGATACTCGTCCATTGGTGCAAGCGTTAGATGCCTATATTCAAAGCCATCCAGAACTGGCTGACCTGCCTGCCAAATTTAGTATTGGGATTGATGGAGGAGGCGCAGTTGGGATTGGCACTCGGTCAGAAATTCCCTGGGAGCATCGTTACAACGAGATTCAGCTTTCGGCAGTTCTGGGGAGTGGAGAATGGGAAATAGGGAATGGGGAATGTCCTGCTACCCTCCACTCCCTACTCCCTACTCTCCACTCCCTCCCTAGAAACATCTATTTTCAGTTGGCATTGGGTGGTAATAAACAGTTGTGGGACACGCAGGTGTTGATTCAGCCTGATCAGTGTGTCTCTGTCGTAGCAGCCTTGGCAAGGGGCTATCTGGATTATGTGAATCAGTCGCCACGCCTACAGAAAAAGCCCCGAATGAAACACCTGCTGCAAGATTGGGGCATCGAGCGCTATCTCCATCAGGTGAATCAGTATCTAACCTGTCCACTCCGCCCAGTGATAGCCTGTCCCACTTCCTTCTCGACTCAGCGATATGCCCATCTGGGGGTTCATCCTCAACGACAACCCGGCTTGTCTTACATCGGCATTCATCTGAGCTTAGGGCAACTGACCGCAACGCAACTGCAAGAGTTGGTGCAACTGTCCAAAACCTTTGGTAGCAGCGAGCTGCGACTGACCCCCTGGCAAACCATTTTGTTACCAGATATTCCCGATCAACAAGTGGCTGAGGTACTGCAACACCTTTCGTCATTGGGATTCTCAGTATCCGACAATCGGGTTGCTGCTGCGATCGTGGCGTGTGGCGGTAAACCGGGCTGTGCTGCCTCAAAAACGCAGACTCAAACTCATGCGATCGCCCTTGCTAATTCCCTCAATCAGCACCTGACGCTAGAATCTCCCGTCAACATTCATCTCACAGGATGTCCAAAATCTTGCGCTCAACCCAGTCCGGCTGAAATCACTCTGTTGGGTACAACGATTGAACAGTCTGGTGAAACTGTAGAAGGCTATCAGATTTATGTAAGTACGAATCTATACTCCTGTGGTGACTCAAAACAAGAAGCCATTCAACATTATCTGGGAGAGGTGATTGTAGCTGAATTACCGTCACGAATAGAACAACTGCTGACTCTATACCAACAACGCAGAAAAACGCTAGATGAGTCCTTTGGAGAATTCACAACTCGATTTTCAATTCCAACGATTAAACAATTGATAACTTCCCCGAACCTTTAGAACTTGATGATATTAAAAATCGCATGATTGACTATATTCGCAACGGTGATGATATCTATCGCAAATCCTTTGCCATCATTCGTGCAGAGGCTAGTTTAGAACACTTATCCGATGATTTGGCACAGGTGGCAGTGCGGTTGATCCATGCCTGTGGCATGACGGATATTGTGCAGGATCTCGTGGCTTCACCCGATATAGTACAAGCAGGACGAGCGGCTCTAATCGCAGGGGTGCCCATATTGTGCGATTCGCAAATGGTGGCAAATGGCATTACGCGCAAGCGACTTCCTGCAAATAATGAGATTATTTGCACCCTGAATCAGCCTGAAGTTTTAGCGATTGCCCAGCGCATCAACAATACGCGATCGGCAGCGGCAGTGGATCTCTGGACACCTTACCTGGCTGGGGCTGTTGTGGCGATCGGCAATGCCCCAACAGCCCTGTACCGTCTGCTCGAACTACTGGATGAGGGAGCACCCAAACCTGCATTGATTTTGGGCTTTCCGGTTGGCTTTGTCGGAGCTGCCGAATCGAAAGCAGAACTGGCGGCCAATAGTCGTGGTGTTCCCTTTATCACGCTCAACGGTCGGCGGGGTGGTAGTGCGATCGCCGCTGCTGCCGTCAATGCCCTAGCCCAGGAGAACGAACTATGAACACAGGTAAACTCTACGGCTTAGGCATTGGTCCAGGTGACCCCGAACTGCTGACACTGAAAGCTCACCGGATTTTGACCTCCGTTCCTGTGATTGCCTACCCGACCTTAGAGAACGGCAAGGTATTGGCGCGGGCGATCGTGGCCGATTTCATTCGTCCCGACCAAATTGAAATTCCGATGCCGTTGCCCTTTAGCGTGGAGCGATCGTCTCAACCGTACTACGACATTGCCGCCGAGAAAATCGCTGAGCATCTGAGCGTCGGACGGGACGTGGCCGTGTTGTGCGAGGGAGAACCCATGTTGTATGGCAGTTTCATGTATCTGTTTCAGCGTTTAGCCTCGCGATTTCCCACTGAAGTCGTACCAGGAATTTCGTCCACAATGGCCAGTGCCGCCATGTTAGGTGTGCCCATTACCTTTCGCAATGATGTGTTGAGCATTATGCCGGCAACGCTGGATGCAGAAACATTGCGCGATCGCCTTGCAGTGGTGGATGCAGCAGTCATTATCAAACTGGGTAGACACTTTGCCAAAGTCCGCACCATTCTGGATGAACTCGGATTACTTGATCGCGCCCTCTACATCGAACGAGCCACTCAACCCAACCAGCGAATTGTCGCCATTACCGAGATTGATCCAGCCGAGGTGCCCTACTGGTCGCTGATTCTGATTCCCAGCCAAACCCAACCCCAATGAAACCCCAATGAAACCCCGATGAACGCACCTGTTATTGTCATTTTGGGAGAAGCCAGTATCACCGTTGCCCGCCAAATCCAGACTGCCATTCCTGAAGCCGTTATCTATGGGCTAGCCAGCCGCACGCAATCAGCAACCATCACCTACGACAGCTTCGGCGACACCGTTCGGGAATTGTTTCGCTCAGGCACTCCCATCATTGGAGTTTGTGCAGCAGGTATTTTGATTCGCACGATCGCCCCCCTGCTGACCAATAAATGGCAGGAACCCCCAGTTTTAGCGATCGCTGAAGATGGCAGTGCCGTTGTGCCGTTACTAGGTGGCTTACAGGGCGTGAATCATTTGGCGCGTCAAATTGCAGCCGTTTTGCAAGTGTCTCCTGCCATTACAACAACAGGCGATCTGCGATTTCAAACCGCCCTGTTATCGCCACCAGCGGAATACCGCTTGGTGAATCCTGATGATGCTAAAACCTTTATTTCAGACCTACTGGCAGGCGCTACCGTCAACCTCGTCGGTGAAGCACCCTGGTTAGAAACGAGCCGTTTACCTATTTCAACCAAAGGGAAACTCACAATTCAAATTGTGCAGCAGGGTAGCTCAGAACAAACACCAAGTATTCACTGTCTAGTATATGAGTTTAATCCAGAGTCCATCCACTCCCCACTCCCCACTCCCCACTCCCCACAGAGAAAGCTTGCGATCGTCGGCACAGGTCCTGGCTCCTCTGCCTGGATGTCTCCCGAAGTGAAAGAGATTCTGCAATCCGCAACGGATTGGGTCGGATATAAAACCTATTTGAATCTGGCAGAATCGTTACGGAAACCCCACACCACTCGCCACGAATCCGATAATCGAGTAGAACTCGATCGCGCCCGCATGGCGTTGGATTTAGCGGCAACCGGGCGAACGGTAGCGATCGTATCATCGGGTGATCCAGGCATTTATGCAATGGCTGCTGCCGTTTTCGAGGTGCTGGAGCGAGAAGCAAACCCAGCATGGGAGCAGGTTGAAATTCAGGTCTGTCCCGGAATTTCGGCGATGCAAGCCGCTGCTGCCCAGGTGGGCGCACCATTGGGACATGACTTTTGTGCTATTTCTCTCTCCGATATTCTTAAGCCGTGGGAGGTGATCGCTCAACGGATCGCCGCCGCCGCTCAGGCAGATTTTGCGATCGCCTTCTACAATCCCGTCTCTAAACAGCGCACCTGGCAACTCGAAAAAGCAAAAGAGATTTTGTTGCAGTGGCGATCGCCCCAAACACCCATCGTGTTAGCTCGCAATCTGGGCAGACCTGGGCAAACAGTGACGGTTAAGTCATTGGAGCAGTTGGCGATCGACGATGCCGATATGCGAACGGTGATTTTGATCGGCTCCAGTAAAACTCGAATCGTACAACAGAGGCAGGGAAAACAATGGATCTATACTCCCCGACACTATTGAGGCTAATCTATTGCAACGGCACGACTCCAGAAAAGCAGCACAATCCTTACATTGCAAATTGATCCAACGGAAGTCGAAGATGCTAGAGTTGCGATTCTTGAGTCGGGTTCGTCCACCCTGGCAAGGTCCAGGTATCTTCAAAATTGATTCCGATCGCTTTTTCTTCCGGGTTGCAAATGAAGGTGGACTTGAAAGAGGTTCAGAACGGCTTTGTTGCATGATTAGAAAAACGACCAGACCTGCCTTAAGGTCGTCCTGGTATTAAGCTGCAACTTTGTAGCTATCAGGTTTAGCGATCTGGATCATCCGGTTGAGCGCAGCACATTTGATGAACAGTTCCACCGCTTGATTGTCAAATTGACGCGCGCTGAGATTGCCACCAAAAATTGTCTTAAAGCGAAACATGGTGGTTTCGGCAATGGAGCGGCGATGATAGCCAGAATCCTGCTTCCAGCGTTTGCGTCCATGTTTGCGGATGTGACGCAGATTTTCATCTCTCGCATGGGGCTTGCCTTTGCGATTACCATGCTGCCAGATTTTGGCATCTTTGCGCGGTGGAATCACGGCTTTGGCTCCTTTGGCATCAATTTCGTCATAGCAATGGCGATGGTCATAAGCACCATCGGTTGAAACCTGTTCAATTTCCCCTTCAATCTGTTCCAGGAGGTCTTCTAGCACTTCTCCATCCGCCACATTATTGGTTGTCACGACCATTGCCACAATCTCGCCCGTAGCTTCATCAACCCCTAGATGCAGTTTGCGCCAAGTCCGACGCTTGCTCACCCCATGCTGACGGGTTTTCCATTCCCCTTCACCATAGACTTTTACCCCAGTCGAATCGACCACCACATGACGAGCACCCGGTTTCGGCACAATCGGTAAGTCAATGCTCAGGTTCCCAATTCGCCGTGATAGTGTACTGTGGTCAGGCACAGGCAAGTCAATTTCCATCAACTCAAAAATTGATTCGAGAAATCCTTGACACTGTCGTCCAGCCAGGCGATAGACCGCTTTGACAGTCGCCATCGTTTGAATCGCAAGGTCACTATAGAGGACAGACGCACCTGGTTTGCCGCTCAAATCTTCGACCACCCACTGCTCCAGAACCGATTCCTCAATCCAGAAGGTGAGGCTTCCCCGTTGCTTCAGTCCAGCGTTATACTCAGACCAGTTGCGGATGCGGTATTGAGGTTTCATGGCTTGTTTTGGTTGTGGTGATTAAAACTTACCATGCCTCGCCCTCCGCAACTCCTCTTCATGCAACAACGCCGTTCAGAACACAAAGATGCCGATCGCAAGCAGGCAGTGAAAGCGGTATTCTCAGCCACAAAGAAGAAACTGTCTGAGGAGCGCATTCAGGAAGTCGCCAGTTGGTTACCAGAAGCCGGAGTTCGAGAGCTTTGGGAGCAAGCATAGTGCCATTGGGTTAGAGAGAAGCCACCCCGGTCAATTCAGGATATTCGTCATCAATTGAGGTATGGAAGAAGAAACGGCAACCTCCGTTAGTGTATGGCGCATGACTGGAACCGGGGTGAGAGCGGATATAATCTCCAGCACCGTAGACCTCATCCCCAACTACCAGATCCCCTTCCAGCATGAAGATTTCCTCAATCGCCGCATGACGGTGGAATGGATAGCGAACGCCTGGTTCAGCTCGAAGAAACCCAGCCAGTTCTCGCTTAACCTCATCTCGATGAACGATCGCCACCGTAACACCGGGGGTTGCGTGAGGAGTCCAGTCTAAGTTCTGCGATTGCCGAAGGGAGTGTTCACGGGATTCCGCTAGAACAGGTGCATTTCCATGAAGTTGGAGCACTGGATGCGAGTCGATACGTCCTATCAACAGATTCGCCAAAAACGTGGTACTCGCAAAGGTTTCTTTCAAGACATTCTCAGCCTGACGAAGTATTTGTTATTTGAGAGTTGGCAGCAGTTGATTGACTTTATGCTCTCTGATTCCGATCCCTCTCTAACCCTGAACTCTTCTTAGAGTTTTGAATTTGGAATTGCTGAGAAACCGTCCTCGCATCGATTTCTTTTTCTGCAAAAGATGAGTCACCAGCGTCAGGGCATGGGATCCCGCCCCGATGATTGCCAGGTCGATAGAGGCTGGAAGTGTGAACACGGCATCAGGCATGAATCAATTGCTAATTTATGAGAATGATTATCATTTTAGTTGTATCATAGGATGATGTTTTGCAATGAATGAACTATGAGGAGAAAAAATGTCTTTGAATGTCAGTGAAGCCCTGGTTCAACAGGCAGCAGCAGGTGAGGTGGATGAGAAAGCCTTTGTTGAAACCATCCGGCAATCCCTACCCTATGCTTGGGGTATCGTCGAGAAACTGTCCTATAGCCTCCACCAGGATGGCGAGGAGTGGGCGAACTATGCGGTCGCGCCACCCAGCGAACAGGCGAGAGGACAATTACTTCGCATGGTGGGTGGAGACGCGATTCGAGGTGCAGTGGAGCGTCACTTTAACGTGAAGTTAGCGTTTCAAAATTGTCACAACCTGGCTGCTTTTCGGCGAGATTGCTTGGATTCTGATGCCTACCGCAACTTTACGTCTATTCGGAATCAGATTCTCAACCAAACCCCTGAACTGCAAGACTGTTAGAAGCCCTAATGCCATCTCTCAACATCACTTTAGTATCTGGTCCACCTGGCGTGGGAAAGACGACCTGGATACGGCAACAAGTCAATTCTGCTGCTGAGACAGCCGTCTATCTAAATCTGGGAGCGGAAAATATTCCGATCGACTCAACCTATCTAGCAACAGAGGTCGCGGGACTCACGGTACTACCCGTCGAGCAGTTGACTGATTTTTTAGCACAACCGCTTGTAGGCTCTGCTGTCTACGTTGAATTGGGGTTTCAGATTGATCTCACCTCCCTGATTCTGCCTGACCAGATGGCAGACTGCCATCGAGTGGCGGTGTTGCCGCCAGGAACTCGACACACCGAATGGCACGATTGGGCAGACCTTGTGGTAACGGGTGTTGAGCCGGGTGTGGCACTATCACAGCCCCATCTCTGGCGTTCTGTGCTGTCAGGACAGGTGCTTGATCTCGCGAGTCTGAATACGTTTTGGTACGAACTAACGCATGGGGCGTATGGCACCGTTCAACGCGCCAAAGGCATTTTTGATGTGGCTGATGGGCGATCGCTCCATTTCGATTTTGTGGCAGGACTCGCTGAGACGACTTATCTTGAACTGGATTTGCCGCTTTGGTGCAATGGCAGACCCGATCGATTTAGCGGCATTGAGGTAGTTGGTGAAGCACTGGATCAAGAGGCGATCGCTGAAACAATCAAAGCATGCTGCTTAGAAGATCATGTGATTGCGTACTACCAACAACAAATCAAAGACTCACTAGAACCAGGAGATGAGGTGGCATGAAAATCGCGGTGATGTCTTGCATTCACGGTAATTATGAAGCGTTGAATGCTGTGCTATCGGATATCGATGATCACAATGTCGATAAGATTTACTGTCTCGGTGATTTAGTGGGATACGGACCTCATCCCAATGCGGTGGTGGAAATGATTCGCACTTTAGATATTCCAACCTGTCAAGGCTGTTGGGATGAGGACATTGTAGAAGGATTGAACGCTTGTGAATGTAGCTATCCTTCTGTGTTGGCGGAGAAACGCGGTAAGTTAGCGCATGAATGGACAAACCAGGTCATCCACCCTGAAGTGCGAGAATATCTGGCACAGTTGCCCTTAATTTTGCGCGATGAAAGTCTGTGTTTTGTGCATGGCAGTCCCCATAACCAGCATGAATATCTGCTGCCAGAAGTGGATGCGTTTGTGGCAATGGAACGAGTGCTGGCGACAGATGCCGATATTTTGTTTTGTGGTCATACCCATGTGCCGTATGTGCGATTGCTGGATGCGGGACAACTTCAAATTCGAGTCAAATTGACTCACAAATCAGAGCAAGAGATGAGTTTTTCGGCACCACTCAAGCGAATCGTGAATGCCGGATCGGTCGGAGAACCGCGTCATGGTAGACCCAATGCAACCTACGTGATTTATGACGCAGATACGGATCAGATTACGCTCCGTGAAGTGGAATACGACTATCAAAAAACCTGTGCTGCCATTATTGAAAAAGGCTTGCCGCCGATCTTTGCGTGGCGATTAGCCAGAGGTTTAGAGTTTGCCGAACGCGCCGATGATCCAACTCATGTGTGTGAGCGATAGCCATGACTACTTGGGCAATTTTAAGTGGCATTGAAGGGAACTTAGCTGCCTATGAAGCGGTGTTGGCAGATATCAAGCGGCAACGACACCCGGTGGAAGAACTATATATCCTGGGGGATGTGATTGCGGCAACCCCTGCCAGCATCAAAGTGATTCAACGAATTCAGTCTCCTCGTGCTAATGAACCTGTACCCCAGGTTTGTCAAGGATGGTGGGAAGAACAGTTGTTGATCTTGCATGGCTTAGGACGCACAGGAGAACCTACCGAACTGATTGAGCGATATGGCATGGACATGGTGAAAACCCTGTGGGATGCGATTCCGCGAGAAATGGTGGAATGGGTGCGATCGCTCGACTTCGGCTTTTTTGAACTGGACTGTTTGTTAATTCACGGGAGTAGTGTCAGTGTGAGTGATGAGCTAACACCGGATACACCCCCAATTCAGATGCTCGATCGTCTCATACGAATGGATGCTAACACTTTATTTTGTGGTCGTTCTGGATTGACATTTCAGTATCAGATTCAGCAAGGTACTGTGACATCCAGTGTGACAACTCTGGATAAGGTTATCTCACCACAAGTAACCCAGGTAAAACCTCGGCAGATTGTTGGCGTTGGCAATATTGGACGTGTTTCTGGTCAAGCTACGTATACGCTTTATCGCCCCAATTCCAACCAAATTGAATTCAAAACTGTTCGCTACGGCTCTGGAAGAGGATTTCAAACCGTAAAAAATCACAGTTCTTAGTGAGTTTTTGATTAGTTTTAATATAAACCGCGCAATCATTAAGGAATTTGATGATTGCAGGGTTCACAGAGTCCAAAAAACTCTAAGGTGTGGTAGTAAACCTTGAACGGAACTGAAGGCTGTAAGTGCGTTTCTAATTCCTGTACCGGGCAGTGATCCAGTGGAAACGACTGACCACACTGCAAACAAGTGAGGTAGTGCTGATCAGGCGTAACGAGACTGTAGAACGCTTCGCCGTTTGTCCCCATCCGACTTTTGATCAATCCATGCAATTTCAGTGTTTCTAATGCCCGATACACGGTTGCTAGCCCGATCGTCTGTCGTTCTCGCAAAAGACTGTATAACTCCTGAGCGGAGATGGCATCTGCTTGCTGGTGCAGCACATCGAGCACTGCTTGCTGATTGTGAGTCAGACGAGGTGAATGGGTTGCACTTTCTTGAGAGGATGAGTCACTTTTCACGGCGAGTGCTGTAGAATAAGCGAATGATAATCATTCTCATTATACTATGAGCCTGACTGAAACCTCAACGCTTGTACTCCAAACTCCTCAGACAGAAACTGATCCCACCGATTCTGGATGCCAAGCCAGATCCACTGCGCTAGCGATCGCCCATCGTCCCCGGCGGTTACGGCGAACTGAAACCCTGCGTCGGATGGTGCGGGAGAATGTTCTGCGGGTCGAAGATTTGATCTATCCGCTGTTTGTGATGGAAGGAGAAGGGCAGCGGGAAGAAGTACCGTCGATGACTGGTTGCTACCGCTACACACTGGATTTGCTGTTGGATGAGGTAAGGCAGGCGGATGAGTTGGGCATTGGGGCGATCGCGCTTTTTCCTCTGATTCCCTACGAACAAAAGGACAATGCCGGAACTGAGAGCTATAACCCGGATGGCTTAATTCCGCGTGCGGTACGAGCCATTAAACAAGTCGTTCCCGATATCCTGGTCATTACCGATGTGGCTCTTGACCCCTACAGCAGTGAGGGACATGATGGCATTGTGCAGGATGGCACGATTCTCAACGATGAAACGGTTGCCGTGTTGGTGAAGCAGGCACTCGTTCAGGCAGAAGCCGGAGCCGATTTTGTTGCCCCATCCGACATGATGGATGGTCGCGTCGGAGCGATTCGCAAAGCGCTGGATGAGGAAGGCTGGATCAACGTGGGCATTCTCGCCTACTCCGCCAAATATGCCTCTGCTTACTATGGTCCGTTTCGGGATGCCCTGGATTCAGCACCTAAGTTTGGCGATAAGAAAACCTATCAGATGGATGCAGCAAACGCCAGAGAAGCGATCAAAGAAGTCGATTTAGACATTGCAGAAGGTGCAGACATTGTCATGGTGAAGCCAGCGCTAGCGTATCTAGATATCATCTGCCAAATCAAACAGCACACCAATTTACCAGTCGCAGCATACAACGTTAGTGGTGAGTACGCCATGATCAAAGCCGCTGCGGCACAGGGTTGGGTTGATGAGCAGAAGGTGATTTTAGAAACGCTGACGAGCATGAAACGTGCCGGAGCCGACTTGATTTTGACCTACTTTGCCAAAGAAGTGGCGTTGATGTTGCAGAAGGGGGAGTAGGGAGTGGGGAATAGGGAATGGGGCTACTCCCTACTCCACACTCCCTATCTCATCAAACTAAAAACTGCTGTAAATACGTGAGGATATTTTCAGATGATTGATTCAAAAACAAGACTACAACCATCCAGCAATTTCGTTCGTCGGTTGTCTATTGCTGTGATGTCTGCGATCGCCCTGAGCTTAGGAAGTTGTGCATCCAATGCACCAACCACCAATTCAGGATCACCGCAAGCCCAGTCTTCATCACCTGCTAAACGGTTAGTCGTGGTGACAACCTTCATTCCCATTACGGATTTTACCAAAGCTGTGGCGGGCGATCGGGCAGAGGTGACGCAACTGCTACCAACGAATGTGGGTCCCCATGACTTTCAGGCGAAACCAGAAGATGCTCAAAAGTTAGCGAAAGCAGATGTTCTGGTAGAAAATGGGTTGGGATTGGAGGAATTTCTGGATGATTTGGTCAAGAATGCCGAGAATCCCAATCTGAAGGTAATTGATTCCAGTAAAGGCATTCAAACCATCACAACTGAATCGATTGAAGGGCATGATCACGGGCATGGAGCCGAAGAGAAAAAGGCAGAAGTCGGACATGATCACGGAGAATTTAATCCTCATATCTGGCTTGATCCGAAACGGGCAATTCAGCAGGTGGAGAACATTCGAGATGGGTTGATTGCGGCTGACCCAGAGGGTAAAGAAACCTACACGGCGAATGCAGCCGCTTACATTGCTAAGCTCCAGCAGTTAGACCAGGAATTTAGTCAGAAATTTCAGCCCTTTGCCGGGAAAACCTTTGTCACTTATCACGATTTTGCCCCGTACTTTGCCCAGCGGTATAACCTCAAAGCTCAGTTTCTGGTCGGGATTCCTGAAGAAAATGCTTCGCCTGATGATGTGAAGCGCGTCATCAATGCGGTCAAGGCATCAAACCTCAAGACCTTGCTCACAGAACCCCAAGCGGTTGGGAATCCATTCTCTGCATTGGCAAAGGATTTGAATGTGCAGGTGAGCTATTTTGACCCCATGGAAACGGCTGGGGCAGATGGAACGCAGCCTGACCATTATTTCGCTGTAATGCGTCAGAACGTGACGAATTTAACCACTGCCTTCGGAGGGCAGTCTACTCAATCGTTTTTACCGACTTCAGTTTCCAAGGTTGCCATCGTGCCACAAACTGTTGGCTTTCGATTTTAGGAGGGTTGCTTGAGAGAAATCGTGTTATCGGTTGAGCAACTCACAGTTTATCGAGAAACCTTTGCGGCGGTGCAGGATGTTTCCTTTTCCCTGGAGACAGGTACCGATACGGCGATCGTGGGTCCGAATGGTGCGGGTAAAAGTACGCTGGTGCAAGCGATTCTGGGCATTTTGCCCCGGCAAGCAGGAGATGTCTTTATCCTGGGACAGCCTCTGTCTCGTCGAGGTTTTCTCGCGCCTGCCATCCGCCAGCAAATTGCTTATTTGCCACAAAATTTCCTGTTTGATCGCCGTATTCCCATCACCGTTGAAGAACTGGTGGGACTGGGATGGGATCAATTAGGGTTTCAGGTGCCCTGGAAAGACCACCGCAAGCGCCGCCTTGCTGTTCGAGAGGTGTTAGCACGGGTCGATGCTGCCCATCTCAGGCATCAGTTAATCAGTGGGCTGTCGGGAGGCGAAACTAAGCGAGTTCTTCTAGCCTACTGTCTGGTGCGTCCCCGTCGTCTGTTGATTCTAGATGAAGCCTTGGCAGGATTAGATGTGCGGGGAGAGTCAGAATTCTACCAACTGCTATACCAACTCAAACGGGAGCAAGGTTGGGCAATTTTGCAAATTTCTCATGACTTAGATATGGTGCGGCGACACTGCGATCGCGTTATCTGCCTGAACCGCACGTTACTTTGTCAGGGAATTCCAGAGGTCGCCCTTTCCCCCGATAATCTCTCGGCTGCCTATGGGTCTGAATTTGTCCGCTATCGCCATCAGCATTAACTCTATTCCCTTATGCCTACCGAACTCACCCGTATCATCGAACTGTTTCAACTTCCCTTTATGCAACGGGCACTTTTGGGTGGCATTCTCACGGGGTTAATGGGTGGAATGCTGGGAAGCTTCACAATCCTGCGCCAATTGTCTTTTTTTAGTGATGCATTAGGGCATTCAGCTTTGTTGGGTATCAGCATTGGCTTACTGATCGGCATTAATCCATCCGTTGTATTGCTGCCCTTTGCCGTCTGTTTTGCCCTGGGAGTGACATATCTGTTAGAACGGACTCGCCTATGGACAGACGCACTGCTGAATATCATTTATTCTTCATCCCTGGCGATCGCTGTCATTGTCCTCAGCTTTGTCGGACAGTACAAAGGTGGACTGAATAACCTGCTGTTTGGTGACATTCTGGCAGTACGAGAACTGGATTTAGTCTTTAGTGGTTTGTTATTGATTGCGTGTACGGTATTTATTGGGTTAACGTTGCGAACGCAAATGTTGTTGACCCTGCATGAACCACTCGCGATCGCCCGTGGAGTTTCGGTTTCGGCTCATCGTACCGCCTTTATTGTCTTGCTGTCGCTGGTAGTGGGCATTTCGATCAAGGCGATCGGGGTGTTGCTGGTGAGTGCGTTTGTGGTGATTCCTGCCTGTGCTGCCCGACTGCTGAGCCGAACATTCACCAACTACGTGGTGCTATCAGCAGGATTAGGGGCGTTGAGTGCTGTGGTTGGGATGCTGATTTCAGCGGCGTTTAATTTGCCTTCTGGTCCCAGTATTGTGGCAACCCAGTTAGTGATTTTTCTAACGACAATGGCATTGCCCCGATTACGTGCTTTAGGACATGGGTAAACGTGCAATGTCTGGATCTGATATCACTCCCGAAATTTTGCAGACGATCGAGATTCTGGAAGCACTGGAAACCTTGCTGGACAAGGCTCCCAGTGCTGAAATCGAGGATATTTTGCAGGAAGCCTGGATTAAGGTGAGTGAAACCTTCCCAGATGATTTCAAAGAGGCTACGCGGGAAGATGCCGGAGCAGAGGGCTTACGGCGCTATATCCGCATCAAGGCATTTTTTGAGAATCCCACCGAGAATTCCGTCAGCCCGGAAGAATTAAAGGCATATTACCGCAATCGTGAACCCGTGGATGAAGATTCAGCAGAGTTTTTCTTTCCAGAGTGAGGGGCGATTCTCCTGCGGAGACACTTTGTGAACGAAACTGCTGATTCAATGAAGCTAAAGTCTTACAGTTCATGGTTGGTTGTTTGCGAGATAATCAAGAATGCCCTGCACGATCGCCCGTGCCATTTGGGTGCGAGTGGCTGGATCGCTGAGTCGTATGGCATCCTCTTGACCCGTCACAAAGCCAACCTCCACCAGCACCGCAGGCATCGCGGTACGAACCAGAACATAAAAGCGAGCACGTTTCACACCGCGATCGCGCATTCCGGTACCTGCCAATAGTTGTCGCTGAATATGTTCTGCCAGTCGTTGTCCCTCTCTGCTACCCGCAACATGAAAGGTTTCAATCCCGTTCACCTCCGGACGGCTCATGCTGATGGCATTGGCATGAATGCTGACAAAGAGGGTGGCACGCGCGCGGTTGGCGAGATCCACACGCGGTTGTAAACCCAGATCTACATCCGTCTGTCGGATCAGGATTGCCTGGATTCCTTGATTCTCCAGCAAACTGGCGACTTGTAAACTAATGTCTAATACAATGTCTTTTTCATAAATCCCGCCAATTCCAACGGCACCAGGGTCAGGACCCCCATGCCCTGGATCGACTACTACGATTGGGCGCTGCTGGGGTAGAAGATTGGTTGGTTGGGGGGAAGGAACTGGGACTATTGGTGCAGATTCTATCCTTTCTGGGACTGAGTGGCTGGGAACAGTCATCGTCTCACCAGCAGGCGATGAGGGGGACGGTTGAGCGATTACCACAGCGGCTTGCAGCCAGATCAGTCCAAAACAGCCAACGAATTGCCAATGAAATTTCACGAATTTGAAGTCCAGAAAACTGAAGAGCTGAGTTTTTGCGTTCGGCTAAGTGATTATAATATGAGAATGATTATCATTTTTATCGATTATGAGCAGTTCTGTTCTTCAGTCCCCTCCCAACCCAACCAGCGCTGAAATGTTGCGGCGGCTTCGTCATACCTGTGCCCATGTGCTGGCAATGGCAGTGCAAACGCTGTTCCCAGAGACAAAAGTGACGATCGGACCCTGGACAGACACTGGTTTCTATTATGATTTCGATCGTCAAACCCCCTTCACCCCTAAAGAATCCATGTAAGCCGTGGGTTGGAAAAACCAGGACAATCAAACCAAATCAAGATTGACCTGTTGTGTGTATCTCCAACCCCAGGACAAAAGCTATGAAAATTCTAGGGATTGATTTAGGCAAATACAAGTCCGTCGCCTGCTTATTCGAAACTGAGACCAACGATACGCTCTACTTCACCTTTACCAGTCAAGCGAAGGAATTTGAGCAATTGCTCGGGCAAACCCAGCCAGAGTTGGTCGTCTTTGAAGCATGCGCTTTGACTGGGTGGGTGTACGACTTGAGTGTGGCGCAAGGGTTCAAGGTGCTGGTTGCGAACCCCAACGGGGAAGCGTGGCATTGGAAACATGTGAAGCGTAAAACAGATCGAGATGATGCCCTGAAACTAGCAAAACTGGCAGCGATTGGACAAATTGTACCCGTGCATGTGCCATCGATTGAAACTCGCCAGTATCGGCAACTGGTGAAGTACCGCAAGAAATTAGTGAGCCGCACCAACCAGGTGCAGAACAGCATTCGGTCGTTGTTTGTCCAGCAAGGCATCAGTATTCCAGTGGGCAATCGAGCCTGGACCGTTGCAGGAATCGCAACCTTGAGTGCCTACCGCAAACCGCTTGCCGAATGCGATCGAGTTTGCCTGTGGCGAGGACAGTTAGATTTGGAGTTAGCTGCACTGGATCGGTTGTGGGAAGAACTGCACAAAGTGGATCAGCAATTAACTCAGATTGCCAAGACAGACAAGCGGGTGCAACTGCTGGAAAGCATTCCAGGGGTCGGGCGCAAGACGGCGGAAGTCGTGGTGGCGTATCTGGATGACCCGAAACGGTTCCAGAATGCCCGTCAAGTGAGTGCCTATGGGGGATTAGTCCCTAGACAGCATCAGTCTGGGGAGACGAATCGGATGGGCAAGATCACTCGACGCGGACCGAGAGTCCTGCGAGCTGCATTGGTCGAGGCAGCGTGGGCAATGTTGCGCTACAACCCTTGGGCAGCGGCGGTGTACAAACGCCTTTGTGGAGGACAAAAGACGCGCAAGAAGCAAGCGATTATTGCTCTGGCTCGCAAGTTATTGGTGCGGTGCTGGGTGCTGTTACGCAAGCAGGAGAAATGGGATGAGGCGAAAGCCAGGATTCAACCAGTTGTGGCTTAGGGTTGAGTCAAGACTGAAGCGAAGCGAGCATTCGGTTGGTTTAGATTTGGTTGTGATTTGACAGTTAGCCTTGATTGGCGATTTTACCCAGAGCTTGTAGCGGGAGCTAATCTGCTGATTCTTGTTCAAATAAGATTGCCCTAACGAATAAGCCTGGACCTTTTGTAAGGACTCTTGAGACAACGCATCGGTAAATAATAGCGTTGACACCTCGGATAGTCGAGTAAACTCAACCAGGTTTGAATCAAGAAATGATATAAAACTAATCAAAGGAAAATATGAATTCAGAGAACTGAGTGGTTAGAAAACTAATAACAGAATAAGAAGCACGAACAGAGAACTAAGACTAAATTTAATTTGGATACAAATGAGTAGATGCATTTCTGTATCCAGAAAACCGGGCTGCTTGGAAAGGGAAATTTGATTTGTTGACACCCCCACGGCTTCATAGTCGATCTCACTCAGATTGAAACCGAGATGCGCCGCATCATCAATGCCAATTTGCCGATCATTCGAGAAGCAGTCGATCGCGAACAAATTCGGGCAGAAATTGAGCAACTTCACGAACCCTACAAGCTGGAAATTCTCGACAGCATTCCTGCTGATGAACCCATCACGCGTTACTTTATTGGTTGTGCAGATACCCTGCAAGGTGTGGCAGAGGCTTCCTTGTTTCACGTCGCAGCGGACACCCTGACTCAGAAACAGATGGGCAAGGATTGCTGGTGGGATTTGTGTGCAGGTCCTCACCTCAACTCCACGGGTGAAATTAACCCCGATGCTTTTGCTTTGGAAAGTGTGGCTGGAGCCTATTGGCGAGGGGATGAAACCAAACCGCAGTTACAGCGGATTTACGGCACAGTCTGGGAAACACCCGAACAACTACAGGCGTATCTCACCCAGAAAGAAGAAGCCAAACGTCGCGACCATCGCAAATTGGGACAAGAACTTGATTTATTTAGCATCCAGGAGGATGCAGGTGGGGGACTGGTCTTCTGGCATCCGAAAGGGGCGAGGATGCGGCTCTTAATTGAAGACTACTGGCGTAAAGCACATTTAGATGCCGGATATGAACTGCTTTACACGCCGCATATTGCCAATCTTGATCTCTGGAAAACATCGGGGCACTTCGATTTTTACCGTGAGAATATGTTTGACCAGATGGAGATTGAGACGCAGCAGTACCAGCTAAAACCGATGAACTGCCCGTTTCACGTACTGACGTACCAAAGTCATTTGCATTCTTACCGGGAACTCCCGATTCGCTGGGCAGAATTAGGCACCGTCTATCGCTACGAGCGATCGGGGGCACTGCACGGCTTAATGCGGGTGCGTGGCTTCACTCAAGATGATGCTCATATTTTCTGTCTGCCCGAACAGGTAGCGGACGAAATTTTGGGCGTGTTGAATTTGACCGAGCAAATCCTGTCGGACTTTGGCTTTACTGAGTACGAAGTATACCTTTCCACTCGTCCTGGCAAGTCTGTGGGTACGGATGCCATTTGGGAATTAGCGACGGATGCGCTGGTTCAAGCCTTAGATGCAAAGGGCTGGAATTATGTGACGGATGAGGGGGGTGGTGCGTTCTATGGTCCTAAAATTGACATCAAGATCAAAGATGCGATCGCCCGTCAATGGCAATGTTCCACGATTCAAGTCGATTTCAATTTACCAGAACGCTTTGACATGGACTACGTAGCAGCCGATGGTTCCCGCCAGCGTCCGATTATGATTCATCGCGCCATCTTCGGTTCACTCGAACGCTTCTTCGGCATCTTGATTGAAAACTATGCCGGGGACTTTCCCCTCTGGTTGGCTCCAGTCCAGGTCCGATTGCTGCCTGTAAGCGATGAGCAGCGGGATTATGCAACTGCGATCGCCCAGCAATTAAAACAACTGGGCTATCGGGTTGAAGTCGATTCCAGTGGAGAACGGTTGGGGAAACAAATTCGCACCGCAGAATTGGAAAAAGTCCCGGTCGTTGCGGTTGTTGGGAAACGGGAAGTGGAAAACCAGACCTTGAGCGTGCGAACTCGTCAATCTGGAGAACTCGGATCGTTAACGTTGTCAGAACTTCAGGAAAAAATGCAGCAAGCAATCATGAACCGACAACAAATGTAAGACAGGAGGAAAAATGCAAGAGTCTGTTACGCCAACCATTCCTCAGTCGAGTCAATGGTCAATCACCTGGAAGCGGGTTGCCAGCGATCGCCGTTGGTCATTCCTGCTGATTGCAATGGGCGTTTTCAGTAGCATCATCTATCCCCATCCACCGTTTGTCGCATTTAGCGCGATCTCCGGAACCACCCTCAAACCTAGACGAGCCATTCTGGTTGCCCTATTGATCTGGTTAGTGAATCAAGTTTATGGCTACACCGTGCGGCAGTATCCCTGGTCAGGAGATTCGCTACTTTGGGGATTGATGTTGGGATTGGGAACCCTGGTCGTTACAGCATTGGCATCGCTGCGTCCGAAGTTTAGTCAGAAGACATTGAAAGAACATTGTTTGTGGTTAGGGGCAAGTGCGTTGCTGGGCTTTGCAGTGTTTGAAAGTTTGATTCTGACCGTTGACTGGTTGCTAACAGGCAGTCATACCCTGACTTGGGCGATCACTCATAGCATTTTGATCAATACAACCCTCTGGACGATCTCGCTGACTCTGATTTACCTCGTGTTTGTTCGATTAACAACTTGCTCTAATCAACCCATCTCATGAATCTATTTTCCCAAGACAAACCCAAAGCCGACCCAGAGAAAGTTCGGGATATCAAGAACTGGGTCTACCGCATTCTCGAAGTGGATAGTGGGATTCCGATTTCCATCAGCCAGCTTGCCTGTAAAGAGCCGGGATGTCCACCCATTGAGACGGTGATTGCAATAATGTCAACACCAGTTCAGCAATACAAGATTCATAAAGCCGTCAATGATATTGATGAAATCGATATTTGTAACTTGATTTGATCAATCAGCCATAAACTTCAACAGCGATCGCAAACATGAAGTTCGCTGAGTTAATAAAAGCACACTGGAAAATTTAATCACAATGACAAAACACACTTTATTTGTTTGCAAATCCTGTGCGTATTCATCAACGCAACGAGATTATATGGGTCAGCGGGGCGGGTATCATCTGCTGAGTCATCTGCTGCGCCTCCAACCGCAATGGACGTTAGCCGCAGAATACACGATCGCACCGGTTGAGTGTCTCAGCGCTTGTAATCGTCCTTGCGTCGTTGCCTATGCTGTTCCCCATAAAACCACATTGATGTTTGGCGATTTATCGCCGTTCCAAAGTGCGATCGCTATTCTGCAACTGGCGGAACAATACCATAGCAGTTCGGACGGGTTAATTCCACGCCAAGAGCGCCCCGATATTCTCAGGAAGGGAATTTTAGCGAGAATCCCTCCCTGCCAACCTGCAAGCCCATGTACTGAAAGCAATTACGAGAATAGGCTGTAGGAAATCATTTCATTGTGCTAGAATCTCTTTGAGTTTATTGAGAATATTTATCAATAACCTAAAGCATACCGATCGAGCGTTCCATGAGAGGTCAACACCGTTATCCATCCTCAATCGAGCTAGAAAGTAGGAAGACCTCATGAATGATTGCCCTTGTTGCCCTGGAAACCTATTACGTCATGTTCGTAGCTCTGGTGTCTATTGGTTTTGCCCAAATTGTAGGCAGGAAATGCCAAATCTGACTGCTGCAACTATCAATCAGTTCAGAATTCATAGGCGATCGGGCGATGTCCACGCTACGAGATCTCTCAAAGCGCACACTTCGTGACTACACGCACACCAAGTAATACAAACGTTGCAGAGCGCTATCACCCGTCACGCCTACCTTTAGATATCTTGAGCAATTGATCAATGGCTAATCCCACTCTAATCGCACCAAAGCTAGAGGTACGCACATTTAAGCGTCGAGAGCATCTTCCACTGCGTGAAAATTTCCTCTGGCAAATTGAAGCTGGAGCAGTGCGTAGCTACACGCTCACTGAAGATGGCACCGTTATCGCTCTCGGATTTTGGGGGCTGGGAGACACCGTAGGGCAACCTCTCGCTTGCATTCAGCCGTATGAGATAGAGTGCTTAACCGATGTGATGGTTCATGCGCTTCAATTTGATCAATGCAGTCACCTGAATCAAGTGCTATTGTCCCACCTCCACCAAACCCAAACCTTGCTGCGGCTTCGTAGCGGACAGATTCACCAGCGATTACAGCAATTATTAGACTGGCTGGCTGATAAATTTGGTCATGAGTTAGAACAGGGTCAACTGATTCAGCTACGCCTCACGCATCAGGATATTGCAGATGTTTTAGGCACTACACGAGTCACGGTAACCCGTTTGCTGAGTCAGTTTGAGCAGGAAGGTCGGATTTGTTGGATGAAGCAAAACTTGTTCTTACCTCGAAGCTTGTAAATTCGCTAATATCTAGCCCGTTGTTCTTATTGATTCCTTACCTGTCTTAATTAGGGCGATCGCCCCACATTCAAGATCTTGCCTTACCCCACACTCGCTTTGTCGGTTTGTGGTCAACCGTTTTCACCCCATTGACGAAGAGCGAATCGTTCGCCAATTCATCCGCCATCGTCGGAATCAGTCGATTCAGATTGATGCTGTAATTATTTTGCCAGAATTCTATCAGCTTCGCTCTAGCCGCTTCATTTACCAACACTGTTTTATCGGGCATGATCAGCACCATCGCCACATGCCCTGAGTTTTCTGTTACCACAAACACGAAATCATCGTGATCGGCTTTCAGACCGTCGTACCAGTAATCAATATGCTCCTCTAACTCATATTCGTAGAGGGAATATGCCATCTCGCTGTCGTCTAGCAGTGCTTTGCGGAGAAGGCGCTCTATCTTTTTGCTCATCCGCAGATTCTTTCACCCATGCATCAAGTTTTTAGATTCTACCAACACTGCTAGATAAAAGGCGTAAGACTCGTCCAAAGCAACAAAGATCCTGTATTATGAGAATGATTATCATTTTTATGGATAGCTTACTTCTAGAACGGTATGCCGCCTGTCTCCCAACCCTTGCCTGCCTCCCTTGAGCGGATTGTCCAGCGGTTCCAACAGATTTCGGAACCGAAGCGGCGCTATGAATACTTGCTTTGCTTTGCCAAGCGCCTGCCACCGTTTCCTGATGAGCAGAAGGTGGCAACCCATCGGGTGCCGGGTTGTGTTTCTCAAGTGTATGTGACTGCCAGTTTGGAGCAGGGCAAGGTCAGCTTTCAGGGCGATTCCGACTCTCAACTAACGAAGGGATTAGTGGGGCTGTTAGTCGAGGGATTGAATGGGCTGACTGCCGCAGAAATCATCCAGTTAAAGCCCGATTTCATTCAGCGAACTGGGCTGGATATTAGCCTGACTCCTTCTCGTGCCAATGGTTTTTACAATATTTTTCAAACCATGCAACGGAAAGCGCTGGTCTATCATCTGGCTGAGACTTACTTGCGAACTTAAGGAGTCATTATGTCCAATCCAGTCATGCAGGTTTGTCCAGAATCCGTGAGGCTTCCTCGACGTGTCATGCCTGTTACTATCATTACCGGCTTTTTAGGCAGCGGTAAAACAACGCTACTCAATCATATTTTGAACAATCGCCACGGGTTAAAGATTGCCGTGATTGTGAATGAGTTTGGCGATGTTGATATCGATTCACAATTGCTAGTTTCTGTGGATGAAAACATGGTGCAACTGGGCAATGGCTGTATTTGCTGCACTATCAATCAAAGCCTGGTTGATACTGTGTATGAAATGGTCGATCGCCATGACTTAGTTGAGTACATTGTGGTTGAAACGACTGGAATTGCTGATCCTTTGCCGATCATGTTGAGCTTTGTCAGTACAGAGTTGCGGGATGTTACGCGGCTAGATTCGGTTCTGACAGTCGTAGATGCTGAATCCTTTACGCCTAATCATTATGGTAGTGAAGCCGCACTCAACCAACTCCTCTTTGGGGACATTATTCTGTTGAATAAGACCGATCTGGTTTCTCCTCAAGTTGTGGATGAGTTGGAAAACTACATCGGCTCGATCAAACCAGGCGCTCGAATCATCTCGACCCGATATGGGGAGGTGCCGCTGCCGCTAATCTTAGATATTGGATTTAATGATGCCAGTACCTACCTCAACTCATCCCAACCGACTCA
Organism: Pantanalinema rosaneae CENA516; assembly: GCF_050753385.1. NCBI lineage: Bacteria > Bacillati > Cyanobacteriota > Cyanophyceae > Leptolyngbyales > Leptolyngbyaceae > Pantanalinema > Pantanalinema rosaneae. Next base: position 9,649 of record NZ_JBLZFZ010000003.1, on the reverse strand, counting down.
TGAGCATCATAACCATAAACATTCTCATCATCTAGAAAATGATGGGTTTGTAACGGTGTCATTTGAAAGCGAATCGCTTCCAGAGCAACTGCGCCAGCGCCCCTTCGACTTACCCAAGTTTCAAAACTTCCTGGATCACCTGTCTCCTGATGTTTACCGTGCAAAGGGAATTGTCTGGTTCCAGGGCAGTCAACTGCGCCATATTTTGCAACTGAGTGGTAAACGATGCGATATGAAAAGTGAGCGATCGCAGTCACCTAAGCGTAATCAATTGGTGTTCATCGGGCGAAACTTAAATGCTGAATTAATCAAAGCACAGTTAGTTGAATGCATTGCGATTTAATTTGAGGAATTGGATATGACCAACACAACAACTCTTCCCACTCCCAGCACCCTGGACATTCCCAAACGAGGAATGCCTGTCACGATTATCACGGGATTTCTCGGCAGTGGTAAAACCACATTACTCAACCACATTTTGAACAATCGCCAGGATCTAAAAGTTGCGATCTTGGTGAATGAGTTTGGTGACATTAACATCGACAGTCAGTTACTCGTGTCGATGGATGAAGACATGCTGGAACTGAGTAATGGCTGTATCTGTTGCACCATTAATGATGGCTTGGTGGATGCGGTGTATAACGTGCTGGAGCGGGACGATCATGTCGATTATATGGTGATTGAAACGACAGGTGTGGCTGATCCACTGCCGATTATTTTGACCTTTCTGGGAACCGAATTGCGAGATATGACCCGGCTGGATTCGATCGTCACCGTTGTCGATTCTGAGGCTTTTACTCCCGATCATTTCGATAGCGAAGCGGCATTCAAGCAGATTGCCTATGGAGATGTCACGATCTTGAATAAGACTGATTTGGCAGATCCAGACCAAATCCAGAACCTGGAAGCTTATATTCATACGGTTAAAGAAGGTGCCAGAATCCTGCACAGTCAGCATGGAAAAGTACCGCTGCCACTGCTTTTAGATGTGGGCTATAACAACCCAGAAGCCTATGCCAATTTAATTCAGGAAGAGATTGAACAAACCCAGCAGGATCACTCCCACGAAGCGCATCATCATGACCATGATCACCACGCTCACGATAACCATGATCACCACGCTCACGATGACCATCACGATCACACCCAGCACCCTCACGAACACCATCATCACCATTCTGATCATCTGGACAATGATGGGTTTGTGTCCGTTGCTTTTGAGAGCGATCGCCCCTTTGACGTGAAAAAGTTTGAAACCTTCTTGCAAGAACAGTTACCCAAAGAAGTATTCCGGGCAAAAGGGATTCTCTGGTTCAAAGAAAGCGACTTACGCAACGTCTTTCAACTCAGCGGTCCTCGCTTTGACCTGCAAGGAGAAGAGTGGCGGACTCCGCCGAAAACCCAGATGGTTTTGATCGGGCGCAACCTGAATGCAGACGAATTGCGGCAACAGTTAACCGCCTGCCTTGCCTGATCCCAAGTCTTTCAGCAGTGCAGTTGTCTGCTGGAGGGAGGGGTATTGCGTGCCTTACCCCTCATCCTTACGACTGATGTTCCTAACCCAATTTCATTCATGACACTATCCATTTCACCCAATGAAATCCGCAAGCAAGCGGTGATTACTGAATCAAAACCGCCCGTCTCTGAAGCGGAAATGCAGCAAGCCGTTCGTACACTCCTGTTGGGGATGGGTGAAGATCCCGATCGCGAAGGGTTGCGCGATACGCCGAAACGGGTCATCAAAGCCCTGAAATTTCTCACCTCTGGCTATCATCAATCCCTGGATGAGTTGTTGAATGGAGCCGTGTTTCATGAAGATGCCAATGAAATGGTGTTGGTGCGCGATATTGATCTGTTTAGCTCCTGCGAACATCACATTCTGCCAATTTTGGGCCGCGCCCACGTCGCCTATATTCCCAATGGCAAAGTCATCGGTTTATCCAAAATTGCCCGTATCTGCGAGATGTATGCCCGCCGTTTGCAAGTTCAGGAGCGCCTGACCCATCAGATTGCTGAAGCTCTGCAAGGTTTGCTAAAGCCTCAAGGTGTTGCGGTGGTTGTGGAAGCCACTCATATGTGCATGGTGATGCGGGGTGTGCAAAAGCCGGGTTCCTGGACAGTGACTAGCTCGATGCAGGGCGTGTTTGCCGACGATGCCAGAACCCGTCAGGAATTTATGGATTTGATTCGTCATAGTCCATCTTTTCATTAAGCAGTAAACAGGGGAATGAGGTGAAGAGGTGGGGAGGTGAAAGGCTTCTTTGCTCCTTTACCCCTTTACCTCCCTACTCCCCACTCCCTACTCCCCACTCCCTTTCCCACCCTCCATGTCTGATCTCTTGACCACCAAAACCAAACTCCCTGTCACCATCATCACTGGCTTCTTAGGTAGTGGTAAAACAACGCTGTTAAACTACATTCTGCAAAACTTTGAAGCCTATAAAGTCGCTGTCTTAGTGAATGAATTTGGCGACATTAATATCGACAGTCAGTTTTTAATCGCTGTCGAAGAAGACATGATTGAACTGACAAATGGCTGTATTTGCTGCACCATTAACGACAACTTAGCAGATGCAGTTTATCGAGTGTTAGAACGATCGGATCGGATTGAGTATTTAATTGTGGAAACAACAGGAGTTGCAGATCCTTTGCCGATCGCTCTAACATTCTTAGGAACTGATTTGCGGGAACAGACTCAACTCGATGCTATTCTCACAGTTGTCGATGTGTCTACCTTTACTCCCGCACACTATTTTAGTGATGCTGCCATGAGTCAGATTACCTATAGTGACATTATCTTATTGAATAAAACTGATTTACTGCCTGAAGCTGACGTGGATAAGTTGGAAGGAAATATTGGTTCGATTAAAGCAGGAGCTAGGATTTTGCGTTCCCAATATGGCAAAGTACCCTTGTCCCTAATTTTAGATGTCAATCTTGCGGAGTCAGGTTCTTCTACTCAAACTCTGGCAGTACCCACACCCAGTTCCAAGCATCTTAACAATGATGGATTTATGTCCGTATCGTTTCAAAGCGATCGCCCTCTAGCCCTGAAGAAATTTCAGCAGTTTTTGGATTACCAACTGCCTGATAATGTGTTTCGGGCAAAAGGGGTACTCTGGTTCGCTGAAAGCCCTAAACGACATCTGTTTCAACTCAGTGGCAAGCGGTTTACGATCGACGATAGCGAATGGACGGTTGCCCCAAAGAATCAAATGGTATTGATTGGGCGTAAACTGGATGCTCTCTTTTTGATTCAAACGTTGAATAATTGTTTAACCAAACCGTGACGATGAACCAAACCTTTTTATGGATAGAACAGATTAAGTTCAACGAGCAGGGCTTGATTCCAGCGATCGCCCAAGATTATCTGGACAATACCGTCTTGATGATGGCATGGATGAACCGTGAATCGATCTATCGAACCCTAGAAACGGGAGAAGCCCATTACTGGAGTCGTTCCCGTGCAGAACTGTGGCATAAAGGGGCAACGTCTGGACACATTCAGAAGGTCAAAGCGTTTTATTACGATTGTGATGCCGATACGCTTCTCTTAAAAATTGAGCAGGTGGGCAATGTTGCCTGCCATACGGGAGCCAGAAGTTGTTTCTTTAATACTATTCAATTAGCAAAAAACTGAAGGAGATCAAGAGAAATGCTTGTGCAAACTTAGCGACGATGTAAAAGTTGTTTAGACTTTTTGAACTGTCTGGCTGGAATAAAGCGGCTCATACTCTTCTCCAAATAATCGATAAAAGAAGCTTTACGCCTCGGTTCCTGATGATGTAGCCGTAAGATTATAGATATTTTCTTTGTTGCTTCGACCCAGGAAGGTAAAGGAGATATGTCATGAAACTCAAGCTTACGCTTTTCAAAAACTTCCACAAATTCTTCAATAAAGTCGAGATACCAAGAATAATGATCTATAAAAACAATCTCAAATAGTTCTCTGTCTATAATGTTTTTTTCATAATAATAGACCACTTGAGATAGAAATCTGAGATAAATGTCAAGATGTTGATGGTCTGTAAGACTATTTAGATGACAGCTTTCTTCTGGAGTTCTTAGATTAGGCGATTGTATAAAGTGATTTACTAAGAGCTTTCCATCATCTTGTTGCCATGCATTGCGCAAATCCCACATCACCTGAAGCACATAGTAATGTTCTGCACTAGCAATATATTTCATGAGATCTACGGTTATCGTATGTCTCGTAGAAAATCGGGCTAAAGCTACTGTGAGAAGAGAGCCTAAAATAGTACCGAGAATTGTGCCAACTACGCCAATCAAAGCTTCCAACATTATGATTTGTTGAGGTATTAACTTCACAGATCATAACTTCAATTTCAATTGAACAAATTCCGCATTTGCCATGTCATTTAATCTTTAGTTTAATTTATTTCACCAAAGGACAGTACTCGCTAATGGTCATTTTCCAGCAAAATCATGAAAGAATCGGGTAATTGATTCTTCTCTCCTCCACCGCTTGACTGCTTCACTTCTCCAGGGGATGTTGAATCACCAAACTACCACCTCGCTGTCGAGTTCCAGGATTGATGCTAAACAAACGCACATATTGATGTGGATAACGTTGTAGAAGTTGTGCTATTGCAGCGATCGCCTCCTCTTCCTGCGTTGCTCTAATCACGCCACAATCTGACCAGGAATTTGCCCGAAACCGTCGCGTATCCGCCTGTTCTACGCCAATATAAAATTTTTGGCTTAACACTTCTCGAATCCAGACGATCGCTTGAGCATCTAGAGGTGAGGATGGGTGATGTCCATTGCGAGAAGCAAGCTGAACGGTTGGGTGTCTGTTGGGTTCATTGCGAATGGTGGCGATACAGACCTGATCGTCGGCACAGAGGTAGCCCTGACGCAGTTTTTGATTGATGCTGACGACATGACGGGCAAAGGTTGAATCGGCTTCCTGGACATTGGGTAAGCGATCGGCTTGTTGCTGATGGATAATCACTGAGCCAGATGCCACATACCTGCCCGATGGAATCTCCACATTCTCAATTAACGCATGGGACATGACAATACAACCATCCCCAACACGGGCATTAAACACAGTGGACCGGAATCCAATAAAACACCCCTTGCCCACATAGGCAGGACCGTGAATCAACGCCATATGAGTGATTGAGGCATTGTCACTAATCCACACCGAGTAAGAGTCGCCATCATCGCCAGTGACACGCCCCTGCTCTAACCCGTGAACGACTGCCCCATCCTGAATGTTGACATTGGCTCCGATGTAAAACGGCATTCCCTCATCGGCGCGAATCGAGACCCCTGGTGCAATATGCACCTGTGCGCCAATACGGACATCCCCTATCACATTCGTTAATGGATGGATGTAAACACTGGGATCGATCGCGGGTTCAATGAGTTGCTGTGCCCAGGGAGTTGGCGGGGCAGGAATGCTGTGGATGTCCATGCTAGTATGAGAATGATTATCATTCTAAATAATACCTGGAAACAGGTCTTGTCCGCACTCTGAACCTGGCAGCAGTTTTCCATTATGAGCCTCACCCTCTACAATACCCTGACACGCCGCAAAGAGCCGTTCTCACCCATCCATCCCGGTCAGGTGACGATGTATTGCTGCGGGGTGACGGTGTATGACGATTGCCACCTGGGACATGCTCGCTCCTACATGGTGTGGGATGTGGTGCGACGATATTTGCAATGGCGCGGCTACTCGGTGCGCTATGTGCAGAACTTCACCGATATTGACGACAAGATTCTCAAGCGTGCTCAGGCAGAAGGATCAACCATGCAGGCGGTGAGCGATCGCTACATTGCTGCCTACTTTCGAGATATTCGACGGCTCAACATTCTGGATGCCGATGAGTATCCCCGTGTCACCGAGCATATTCCAGCGATTCATGATCTGATTCAAGCACTGGTCGAGAAAGGCTATGCCTATGCAGTCGATGGCGATGTCTATTACAACGTGCGGCAATTTGCAGAGTATGGCAAACTCTCTGGGCGACAGCTAGAGCAGATGCAGGCGGGGGCAGGGGGACGAGTTGACCCCAACGATCCAGAGTTCAAAAAACAATATCCGTTTGACTTTGCGCTGTGGAAAGCGGCAAAGCCAGATGAACCTGCCTGGAATTCTCCCTGGGGTGAAGGACGACCGGGCTGGCACATTGAATGTTCTGCCATGATTCGGGCACGCTTGGGAGAAGCGATCGATATTCACGGAGGTGGCGGCGATCTGGTCTTCCCTCATCATGAGAATGAGATTGCTCAGTCGGAAGTGTTGACGGGTCAGCCATTAGCCCACTACTGGTTGCACAACGGCATGGTGACAGTGAATGGTGAGAAAATGTCGAAGTCGTTGGGCAATTTCACCACTATTCGAGACATATTGGAGGGCAACTGGTCAGACTATCCCCAACCCGTTGACCCAATGGCAATTCGGCTATTTGTGCTGCAAGCCCATTACCGTAAACCATTGGATTTTACGAAAGATGCCATCATTGCCGCTGAGAACGGCTGGCAAACGCTGAAAGAGGGACTGACACTGGATTGGCAGCGATTGAATTTATCATCCCAGATGCCGATTCCCGGTGAACTGGACGCTGAATCGGTCAATCGTTTTCAAACAGTAATGGACGATGATTTGAATACGGCAGCAGGATTAGCGGTGCTATTTGAGTTAGCCAAGATACTGAAGCGGGAGTTCAATTTACGCTGCTATCAAGGATTGTCGGAGCTAACCGATATACAGTTACAACAGCGTCTGCAAACCCTGACTCACCTGGCACAGATCTTAGGTTTAGCCGTTCAGCCAGCCTCCATCCCTGAGCCAGATATTGACGTTGGTTGGATTGAATCTCTGCTGCAACAACGGCAACAGGCACGGCAGGAAAAACGCTATGCCGAGAGCGATCGCATTCGCAATGAGTTGGGAGCAATGGGCATTACTTTAATTGATCAACCCGATGGACAAACGCGCTGGCATCGATAAGTGGCTATGGCACACCGAAACGTTGAGCAATGGAATCACCAATGGAGCAAAATTTTAGTTTGGGCTGGGCCGCTCAGTTGGCTTGTGCTAGCGATTTATGTGCTGATCCGCAATCAGGTCATGTGGGGAGGGCTGGCTGCACTTTATATCGCGATACCGATCAGCTTAGTGATTCATACAATCGCTCCACTTGCACTAATTATCCTGGTATTTTATCGTCGTCGTCGCCGTCAGCCGATTGGCAAAATGATTCATTGGGGGCTGGTTTACTACGTCTCAGTTCCTTTAATTATTTTTACTCTTTCGATTAAGCTGCAAGGTCTTTCAGGAACATTGGCATGGATTGAGATGATGATTCGCGAAATTAAGTTTCAACTGAATCGATAGAGAAATATAACCTAAAAAATACGAAAGAGACGATGAGTGTAACCCTAAAATCAATTCTGGAGTTAAGTGCGAAAGAAACACTGTCCGATTACGTGACGGCGATCGCCTGGTCACCGATAGGCAATACTGTAGCGGCTGCCTCTGGGTCGGGAGAAGTGCGATTGTTAAAGAATTTTGTGAGTCTGTCGTTATGTCAGCCCACAGGTCAATCTATCGATGCCTTAGCCTTTTCATTCGATGGCAAATGGTTAGCGGCAGGTGGGCAGGATGGCACCATGACGCTGTGGCAGATGCATGAAGATGTGCCCAGAATTGCGGATACATTGGAATGTGGCTCTTGGGTTGATCGCCTAGTCTGGCATCCCACCTGTAATCACCTGGCATTTAATCAAGGAAAAACTGTACAGATTTGGGATGCGGATCAAGCGGAAACTGTGACCTGTTTGATCGGAATTGCCAGTCCGCAAGATATTCGCTGGTCGCCGGATGGAAAACACCTGGCGATCGCCATCAAAAGCAACATCCACATCTGGAATAGCCAGGACTGGAGCACAGCTCGCTATCAATGGGAGTTGACCGCACCCGCCAGCGCGATCGCCTGGTCGCCCGATGGTTCCTTGCTGGCTTGTGCCATTCATGACCACAGTATCGGAGTGCTGGACTGGTCAAAGGTACAGCACCTCCAGCGTGAGCCAACCGATGAAAACGACCTGCCAACTCTCATGCGCGGCTTTCCTGGAAAAATTCGCCAGTTAGCATGGGCAGATTTACCGCCATCGGTTGACCTGCCGCCGATTTTAGCAGCTGCCACTCGTGAACTGGTGACGATGTGGATGCAATCCCCAGAAGGTTGGGATAGTTGGGTGTTAGACCTGCACAGTGATACGGTCTTGGACGTGGCATTTCAACCCCAAACGGGATGGCTTGCCTCACTGTCCGAAGATGGCTGGATCATTCTCTGGCAAGCAGCCCTGGAAGCGGCTCAAGTACTGGAAGGAGCGGAAGCAGGGTTTTCCTGTCTGGCATGGCACTCGACGGGACGACACTTAGCCGCTGGCGGACAACGGGGTGAATTGTTGGTTTGGTCTATGTCTACAAATAGGTGATGAACTGTATGGAAAAGCCGGAAGCGTTTGATGTGATTGTGGTGGGAGCGGGTGCATCGGGCATCGGGGTTGGGGCAGTGCTGAAGGATTTGGGATTGGAGAATTTTGCAATCCTGGAGCGGCATCAAATTGGCGAGTCCTTTCGATGCTGGCCGCAAGAGATGAATTTCATTACCCCATCCTTCCCCAGTCATGGCTTTGGACACCTCGACTTGAACGCGATCGCCCGCAAAACCTCTCCTGCCATTAGCTTTCGGCGAGAACATTTGTCGGGCAACCAATATGCTCAGTATCTAGAGAAGGTTGCAGATTACTTTCAGATCCCGGTTTATACCGGCGTTGAAGTTCAAAAGATTGAACTTTTATCGCAGTGCAGAGGGTTCCTGATTCATGTTCCGGATGGTATCCTCAAAACCCAATTTCTGATTTGGGCGGCTGGGGAATTTCAATATCCTAACTTAACTCCTTTTCCGGGTGCAGATTTATGTTTACATAATTCTCGGATTCAATCCTGGACTCATTTGAAAGGAGATGAATTTATCATCATCGGTGGCTATGAAAGTGGCATGGATGCCGCGTCCAATTTAGTTGCATTAGGCAAACGAGTCAAAGTTTTAGATCGCACTGGCATTTGGGCAAACCCCGATACTGATCCCAGTATTTCCTTATCTCCCTACACCCTTCAGCGGATTGAGTTTTGTTACTCTACGGGGCGATTAGAACTGATTGGTAATGCTGCGATCGAAGAGGTGAAAACTGTTCCTGGTGGCTATGCGGTTTATAGCGAATACAACAAATGGGTGTCACATACTCAGCCCATTCTCTGTACAGGATTTGAGGGCAGTTTAAAGCAAATTGCTCATCTGTTTAACTGGTCTGAAGGCTATGCCGGATTAACTGAAGAAGATGAATCAACCATCACTCCTGGATTATTCGTAGTGGGTCCTTCCGTGCGTCACGGAAACGTCATCTTCTGTTTTATCTACAAGTTTCGCCAGCGTTTTGCCGTTGTTGCCAATGCGATCGCCCAACGTCTCGACATTGACCCCACACCCCTTAAAGTTTACCGACAGGAAGGGATGTTTCTGGACGATCTCTCCTGCTGCGACAACGACTGCCTCTGTTAACCCCACTCCCCACTCCCCCATGTCCCTGTCTCTTATACACATCT